>CAZADC010000066.1:0-542 GCA_964483755.1 uncultured Planctomycetaceae bacterium
GGACGCCGTCGCGTTTCTCCCGTTCCCTCGGCGTCGCGCGGGGGTTATATTGGGGGAGCGTCGGCGGACCGGCGCGGCCGCAGGAAATCAGCGTTTTTGGGGAACCGAGTGACCGGATGGGCGTCCAATCTCTCAGCCGACGGCGATGAGGCCGCGGCGAAGCAGCCCCGCGCGGCGGGGACGATCTCTTTTGAGGACGGTGCCCTCGTCGAGCAGTCGAAGCGCGGAGACATGCAGGCGTTCGGTTCGCTGGTGGCGAAGTACCAGGACCGGGTGATCAACACGGTGTACCGGATCTGCGGCAACCGCAGCGACGCCGAGGAGCTGGCGCAGGAAGCGTTTCTCAAGGCATTGCGAAAGATCGGCGGCTTCCGCGGGCAGAGCGGGTTCTACACCTGGCTGTTCCGGATCGCGGTGAACCTGGCGATCTCGCACCGCCGGCGGGCGGGACGGATTCACTTCACCTCGCTGACGGGCCCGGACGACGTGGACGGGGCACAGCGCGACGCGTGGACCGCGTCCCAGGCGGCCCGGCGGAACCC
>CAZADC010000066.1:552-12586 GCA_964483755.1 uncultured Planctomycetaceae bacterium
ACCTGGCGATCTCGCACCGCCGGCGCGCCGGGCGGGTGCGGTTCCAGTCGATGACCCGCACCGACGAGTTCGACGGCGCGCAGGCCCACGGGCTGACCGCCGAGGTGGCCGGGCGGCGAGATCCGTCGCCGGAGGCGCAGATGATGGCGGCCGACACGTGCAGGAAGGTCCAGGAAGCGCTGATGGACCTGGATGACGAGCACCGGCTGGTCGTGGTTCTGCGGGACATGGAAGACATGGACTATGCACAGATCGCACAAGTGCTGGAGGCGCCGGTGGGGACGGTCAAGAGCCGTCTGCACCGCGCGAGAAGCATCCTGAAGGACAAGCTGGCCGACCTGATCGGCTGACACGTCGCGGGCCCGTCGAGCCGCGGGCCGGAACGTCGCACGGCGCCGTCGGGAGCGGCGCCCGGGACGTTCACTTCGGCGCTTGGTGCGTTTGACGAGACACATACGAGCGAACGATGGACGACAACGACACAATTCGCGAGCAGCTTTCGGCCTACATGGACGGCGAGCTGTCCGAGCAGGAGGCGCAGCGCGTGGAGCGGGCGACGGAGGCGGACCCCGCGCTCGCCGAGGAGCTCGCCTCGCTGCGGGCGACGCGCCGCGTGCTGCACGACCTGCCGCGCGAACGTGCGGGCGAGGACTTCGTCCGCTGCGTGCTCGAGCGGGCGGAGCGCGAGCGCCTGACGCAGGCGGGCGAGTCCGAGAGGGCGGGCTGGTGGACCGGGCGCGTCGAGAAGCTCGCGGGCGTCGCGGCCGTGCTGGTCGCCGGTGCGCTGATGATCGGTCTGATCGTCGGATTGTGGAACATGCAGGACTTCGACGATCGGATGGCGAGCTATGACGCGACGCAGGAGGAGCCGTCCGCGGCGCCGGATGAGGCGCTCGCGAGGCGGCGTGAGCGATCCGTGATGGCGAAGGGCGGGGATCGATCGTCGGCCATGGACGGCGGGACGCTGGCGCCGGAATTCCGCGACTACCTGCGCGACGCGGACACGCGGACGGCGTCGGCGCGGGCGCAGATCGACGCGGCGCTGGACCGCTACCTGCGGCGCGTCGGCCAGATGGACCGCGACGTGCGCGCCGCGGCGGCGCCCGCGGAGATCTACAACGTCGACATCTACACCAACGACGTCACCGACACCCGGCGCAGCGTCGAGCTCGCGCTGATCGCCAACGGCATCACCCCGCTGACCATGGAGGATGCGCTGCCGGAGAATCAGAGGCAGGCGGCGACGCAGAGCAAGGCCGCGCTGAGCCGGGCGAACTTCTTCCACAACACGGCCGCCACGCGCGACGAAGTGCAGTACGTCGCGTTCGTCAATCCGGAGCAGCAGCGGCGACTCGGCGAGGAGCTGGGCGACATTCGCAAGCGACAGGTCGTCGCCCAGCGCCCCGAACCGCGGTTCGAAATGCAGATCGCCCGGCTGGAGTACGGGAACGGCAGGGGCGAACCGCGCACGGGCGGGCCCGTCGACGCGCCGGCGCCCGCCGCGACCCGGCGGCTGAAGGACGGCCCGGAACGGGACGTGCCCGCCGGATGGGCGGACGAGAAGGAGCTGTTCTCGGCCGAGGCGCGCGCCGCCGGCAGGAAACCGGACGAGCGGGGCGGGCGGACCGCAAAGGAGGAGGGCGAACCAACGGTCCTTGCGAACGGTCGACAGACGGACGTGTACGGCGAAGCCGTCGCCGGCGCCGCGACGGCGCCCGGCGAGCGGGGGACGACGCCGGGTGCGCGCGCCAAGGCGGCGGGTCGATACGCGCCGACCATGGGCAAGCATGCCGCCGGTGCGGATCACGAAGAACGACCGGTTGCGGGCGAGACGAACGCCGCCGCGGCCGAGCCCCGGTTGAAGATGGCGCAGAGCGCGGGGCCGACGGAGACTCGCGAGCCGGCCGCTGCGGAAACGGAAGCTCCGAGCACCGCGACGAGGCAGCGCGGGCCTGCGTCCGGGCAGTCCGTGGCGGCTGCGCCAGAGCAGGGCGAACCCGGCCAGGAACGGGAGCGGACGCGGACCGAAGCCCTGGGCGTGGAGTCCGGCGTGACCTCGGCGGACGGCGAGCACGCGGACGCGGCGAAGACACGCGGCGTAGACGTGGATCTCGCGGGCGCCGCCGGTCGCGACGCGGAGCGAGGGGAGATCGCCGCCGCTTCGCCGGCGGGCGAGCCGCCGGCGCCGGCCGTCGCGCAGCGGCCCGCGGCGCTCGCAGAAACCGAACCGGCGGCACACGACCCGGCCCTTCGCGCGGACGCGTCTACGCGACCGGCCGACACGACGGCTGTACAGAAGCTTGCGGAGAGTCGCCCCGCCGCGGAGCGACCGGCTGTGGCGGCGCAGGGCGCCCCGGCGACCGACGAGGAGGACGCGGAGGACAACGCCGAGACGGCCTCGCTCGAAGAAGGCGTGGTCGACACTGTGCAGGCCCGCCTGAGTCGAACCCGTCCGGACACGCTCCCGGCCGGGCAGGCCGAGCAGGGCGCGCAGCTCAATGCGGTGATCATCACCGTCCAGTATCGGAGCCTCGGCGGCGACCCGTCCGGCCCCGACGCCGCGACCGAGGCGCAGGGCGACGACGGGAAATAGCGCGGCTCAGTGGTAGCATCCTCTGCTGTTCGTCCGGCCGGCGCAGATGGTCTGCAGACGTGCGCCGGCTTGCTGTGACCGCTCCAGACGCCGGGACCGTCGCGTCACGTCAGTCCGAGGCGGACGAACTGTTCCTCCGGGGCGTCGTTGTCGCGCATCAGGCGGACCATGTGGTCGATCATCCGCTGCTCCGCCTCGGCGTCGTCCAGCGGCGCGAGCTGCTGCGGATCCGCCTGCACGTCAAACAGCATCGTCTGCTGCAACTCCTTCCGCGTTCGGATGCCCCGCCCGGCGGCGTCGATTCTCATGACCGGACAGCCCTTGGTGAAGGCGAATGGCGGCGCCATCTCCGCGGTCCGCATCTCCTCGACGCTGAACGGCGTCAGCATGTGCGTCGGCATGTGCGTGTAGTTGTACAGCGGCGTGTTGTCCTCGCGGACCGGTCCGCGCATGTAGACGTACCGCCCGTCGGTGACGTTGACGTGCCCGCCGTGGAGTCCGAACAACGCCGCCTCGCGGACGGGCGTATCGTCGGCGATGGTCTGCCGCAGCGGCTGTCCCTGCATATCGGCGGGACGGTCGACGCCGAAGAATTCCAGCAGCGTCGCCGGCAGGTCGATCGTCTGGACGAGCGCCTCGCGCCGCTCGCCGCCGCGCCCGCAGCGCGGGTCGAAAATGAACAGCGGCGAGCGCGCGATCTCGTTGTAGAACGGGACCCAGCACTTCGCCCACGAGTCGTGCTCGCCCAGCAGGAAGCCGTGGTCGGTGTTGACGATCAGCATCGTGTCGTCCCACAGCCCGTACTCGTCCATCATGTCCAGCACCTTGCCGAGCTGCGCGTCGCACATGCTCAGCAGGGCGGCGTACTCCATGCGCAGGTGGTTGACGACGTCGGCCTCCTCCTCGACGGGGCGGTAGGGCGGCCAGTCGAAGTGCGGCCCGCGGTAGTCGTGCGGATAGAGGTCCTTGTAGTGCTGCTGCGTGAAGAACGGCTCGTGGGGATCGAAGGTCTCGACGTGGAGGAACCAGTTGTCCTCGGCGTGGTTGCGGCGGATGAAATCGAGCCCGCTGGCGAAGGTCTTCGCCTGCGGCTGGGCGTCCTCGCGCGTCATGAACGAGCGGTTGACCCAGTCCTGGCGCCACTTGGCGTCGCCACGTCGGCCGGCGACGGCGTCGTCGGGCTCGTCGGGCTCGGCGACCTGCCCGATCCACGGGTCGCCCTCCTGCCCGCGGAAGAACTCCCACGACGTGTACTTCGTGTGGTACGTGCACCCGCCGTCCTCCCAGTAGTGGTAGTGGTCGCTGGACAGGTGCGTGTAGACGCCGTTTCGCTTGAGGAGCTCGGGCATGGAGTCGTCGAAGGGTTCGAGCGGGCCCCACGAGCGGTGCAGGAAGTTGTACCGCCCGGTGTGCAGCTCGCGGCGGGCGGGCATGCAGGGCATCGAGCCGACGTAGCTGTTGTCGAACGTCATCGCCTGCTCGGCCAGGCGGCGGAAGTTGGGCATCTTCGTCCACTCGCAGCCGTAGGGGGGCAGCATGTGGCGGTTGAGCGAATCGAACATCACCATGATGGCCTTCATGAGTCTCCTCGTGCGTATGTGGGGGTTGCGTCTTCGCGACACGCCGCCGCTGCTCCGCCGCCGCCCGCGAGCAGATTTCGGATTTCGTGCTTCGAGCTTCGGACTTGCCGTTCCAGCTACTCCATCGTCATGGTCCGGCCGTAGCTGTTGAGCGTCTTCATGTAGTTCGCCCGCTCAAAGGCGGCCGGCTCGGGGCAGTTCTCCTGCGACAGCACGCCCTTCATGTCCGAGACGGCGGCGTACTCCCGCGCCTCCATGACCTCTGCGAGCTCGTCGCGCATCGCGGCCAGATGGTCGACTCCGTTCTCCAGCAGGGCGGAGCACACCATCACCGCGTCGGCGCCGACGAGCAGCATTTTGGCGGCGTCGCGCCCGCTGTGGACGCCGCTGGTGGCCGCCAGCGAGGCGTCGAGCCGCCCGCGCATGATCGCGATCCACCGCATCGGCAGACGGGTTTCGACGGGGCTCGACAGCACCAGGTTGGGCGAGACGCTCAGGTCGTCCAGATCGATGTCGGGCTGGTAGAAGCGGTTGAACAGCACCAGCCCGTCGGCGCCCGCCTGGTCCAGGCGCGACAGCACGTTCGCCGTGGACGAGAAGTACGGCGAGAGCTTCATGGCGACGGGCACGGTCAGACCGCTCTTGACCGCCCGCAGGATGTTGACGTACACGTCCTCGACCTGCGCGCCGGTGAGATCGGGGTCGGTCGGAATGTAGTAGACGTTCAGCTCGACGGCGTCGGCGCCCGCGTCGGCCATCTTCGCGGCGTATTCCGTCCACCCCTTCGCCGAGACGCCGTTGAGCGACGCGATGACCGGCACGTCCACGGCGTCCTTGACGGCGCGGACGTGGTCGAGGTACTGCTCCGGCCCGAACTTGTAGTCGCCGAGGTCGGGGAAGTAGCTCAGCGATTCGGGAAAGCGTTCGGCGCCGTACTGGAGGTAGTGGTCCAGTTCGTCGGCGTCGTGGCGGACCTGCTCCTCGAAAAGCGAGGGGAGCACGATCGCGCCGGCCCCGCCGTCGGCGAGGCGGCGAACCTGCTCGACGTCGCCGGTCAGGGGGCTCGAGGAGGGAACCAGCGGGCTGTCCAGCTTCAGTCCCATGTAGGTGGTGCTGAGGTCCATCGGCATCGTCCTTTCCTTGATCGATTCAGAGCCGCGGAGCACGGCGCGCCGCGCGCCCGCAAGTCGTTCCAGTATAGGCGGGAAAACGAGAAGCGGGGACTGGCGGCGATTGCCCGGGCAGCGCCCGCGCGGGACAACGCCGCGGCTCTCCCCCGCGCCGCGCCGGGCACGTCGCGGAGGTCGCCCCTACTTGGCCGTGACTTCGGCGGGGGCGGGCGCCTCGGATTCGGCGCTGCCGGGCTCGGCGGCGATGAACTGCTCGAGCATCTCCCGTGCCGCGGCGTCGGTGAACTGCTGCGGCGGATGCTTCATCGTGTAGGCGCTGATCTCCCGCAGCGGCCCGGCGAGCCCGCGGTCGCGCCCCAGCTTGCAGCAGCGGATGGCGTCGACGACCTCGCCCGCCGAATTGGGCGAATCCTCCACACTGAGGCGCAGCTCCACGTTCAGCGGGACGCCGCCGAAGCCCCGCGCTTCGATGCGGCAGAAGCACACCTTGTTGTCCTTCTGCCAGGGCACGAAGTCGGCCGGACCGATGTGCACCTGGTCGTCCGGGAGCGGGACGTCGAGCTGGGACTGGACGGCCTCGGTCTTGGAGATCTTCTTCGAGCCGAGCCGCTTTCGCTCGAGCATGTTCAGGAAGTCGGTATTCCCGCCCGTGTTGAGCTGATAGGTGGCGTCAACGGTCGCGCCGCGCTCGTGCATCATCCGCGTCAGCACGCGATGGGTGATCGTCGCGCCGACCTGCGCCTTGACGTCGTCGCCCACGCAGCAGATGCCCGCGTCGGCGAACCGCTTCGCCCAGGCGGCGTCGGAGACGATGAATACGGGAATGCAGTTGACCAGGCTCACGCCGGCCTCGAGGCAGCACTCGGCGTAGAACTCCGTCGCCTTCTGCGAGCCGACGGGCAGGTAGTTGACGAAAATCTCGGCGCCGGAGTCCTTCAGCAGCGAAACGACCGCGTCGTGGTCGGCGGGGGGCTCGTCGGCGACGACGAACCGCTGCCGCTCGGGATACTCGGACATGTGCTCGGCCACGCCGTCCAGGACGGCGCCCATCCGGACCGTCACGTCGCTGGTGACGTCGCGGTGGAAGACGGTAGTGTTGTTCGGGGGCGCGAACAGCGCCTCGTGCAGCGGTCGGCCGACCTTGCGGGCGTCCACGTCCACGGCGGCGACGACCTTCAGGTCTCCCGGCACGTATCCACCCAGCTCGGGATGGGCGAGCCCCACGCCCGCCTCGTCAAGGTCGTCCATCGTCGAGAAGCGTTCGGCGTAGAAATGCACGCCCTGGATCAGGGCCGAGGCGCAGTTGCCGACGCCCACGACCGCAATGCGAATGTCGTTCATCGTTCGTCCTTTCGTCTGACGGCGGCGTCGAGCCCCGCGCGACGCCGGCACTCCCGTTGATCCGCGCGGCCTCCGCCACTCTCGCGACCGAAGCGACGAACGTCAAGCCCGCGCTACCGGGAAGTTTAGCGGGCGTTATGCCCGTCGACAAGCGGGCGGTGCCCGCATGCCTGTTACTCCCGAAGCGTTCGGCGGCTTCGCGCCTTCCGACAGCCGGGGCATTTCAGCGCCCGCAGCCGTCCGACCGCTGCTCAAACACGCGCTCCGCCTGATAGCTGCTGCGGACGAACGGGCCGCTCGCGACCGCCCGGAAGCCGGCTTGCTTCGCCTCGTCGCGCCATGCGTCGAACCGTTCCGGGCGGACGAACCGCCGCACCGGCTCGTGGGCGTCCGACGGGGCGAGGTACTGTCCGATTGTCAGGATGTCGCAGCCGACGCTGCGAAGGTCGCCGATCGCCCCGGAAACCTCGTCGTCCGTTTCGCCCAGCCCGATCATCAGCCCGCTCTTGGTCCAGACCTCCGGCGCCGCACCGGCCGCGGCTGCGAGGACGTCCAGGCTGCGCCGGTAGTTCGCCTGCGGGCGGACGACGGGAAACAGACGTCGGACGGTCTCCAGGTTGTGGTTGAAGACGGTCGGCTTCGCGGCCAGCACGACGGCCAGGGCGTCGCCGTCGCCGCGGAAATCGGGCGTCAGCACCTCGATCACGGCGTCCGGAAGCCGGTCCCGCACGGCGCGGATCGTCGCGGCGAAGTGTCCGGCCCCGCCGTCGGGCAGGTCGTCGCGGGTGACGCTGGTAACGACCACGTGCCGCAGACCGAGGCGCCGTGACGCCTCGGCGACGGCAGGGGGCTCGTCGGCGTCCGGCGGCGGCAGGGGGGCGTCGTCGTGCGCGACCGCGCAGTAGCGGCAGCTCCGCGTGCACCGGGCGCCGAGAATCATGAATGTCGCCGTCCGCCGGGCGTAGCACTCGGCCTGGTTCGGACAATGCGCGCTCGCGCAGACCGTCTCGAGCCCGAGCTCGGTGAGCATGTGCTGAACCTCCGCCGCCGGCCCGTCCATGGTCAGGCGCTTCTTCAGCCATGGCGGCAGGCGGCGCGGCGCCGATTCGCTCGGGTCGCTCACGACGCATCCTCCGCCCGGAAGCCGAACACCTCGCGGAAGCTGCGGACGACCGGTTCCGCGGCCTCGGCGACGCTCACGTCGCGCCCGAGCAGGCGGCGCAGGCTCGTGACCCGTTTGTCGCGTATGCCGCAGGGCACGATCAGCGAGAAGTGCTCCATGTTCGGGCACACGTTGAGGGCGAACCCGTGCCAGGTCACCCAGCGCCGCACGGCCACGCCGATGGCGGCGACCTTCTCCTCGCCGACCCACACGCCGGTGAGCCCGTCGACGCGCCGCCCCTCGACGCCGAAGCTCCGCAGCGCCCGGATGAGCACCTCCTCCAGATCGCGCAGGTACCGCCGCAGGTCCCGCCCGTGCAGGTCGAGCCGGATGATCGGATAGCCCACGAGCTGTCCGGGCCCGTGGTAGGTCACGTCGCCGCCGCGGGAAATCTCGTGGACCTCCACGCCCTCGCGCCGCAGGCGCTCGGGCGGCGCGACGACGTTCCGCCGGTCCGCGCGGCGCCCGAGCGTGAGCACCGGCGGATCGTGCTCGACCAGCAGCAGGTGCGCCCGCTCGGCGTCGTCGGCGCAGACGCGCTCGACGAGCTGCTCCTGGCGGCGCAGCGCCTCCGGGTAGCCCATGCGACGCGGGCCGTCACACTCGAGTTTTGCGGAAGCGGCCGTCGGCATGGCCCCATGATACCGCGCATGCCCGGTCCGACCAGCAGGATCGCACCCGCCGACGGCGAATCGACGCTCGCTCGCGGGCGGTCGATCGATACAATGCCACGCCCGAAGGAGCCGCCGATGTCCGACGCACCCGACAAGAAGCCCGGCTGCGACCTGGTCGCCATTGACGTCGACGGCACACTGATCGGCGCCGACCAGCGCGTGCCGCCCGAGACGGTCCAGGCGGTCGCCGCCGCCCGCGCCGCCGGCGTGGCCGTGTGCCTGGCGACCGGACGATCGTACGCCGAGACGATGCCGGTCTGGCGGCAGCTCGATCTGCGTCCGCCGTTCGAGCCGATGGTGCTCGTCGGCGGCGCGATGGTCAGCGAGCCTGACACCGGCCGGACGCTGTATCACAAGCCGATCGACCGCGAGTTGACGTTCGAGTTTGCCGACGCGCTGGCCGACCACGGGTACTCCGCCATGGTGCTGGTCGACGCCTGGCGATGGGGGATCGACTACTGGTTCGCCGAGGGAACCGACGCCGAGCGCGCCGCGCGGGACTGGTTCGGGCAGATGGACGTGAAGTACCGGCGGGTACGGCGCCTGCGGGACGCAGCCGGGCTCCGCGACCCGCTGCGGGTCTCCGCCGTCGCCGAGCCGGACGACGCCGTGGAGCTCGCCGACGCGCTGAAGCGGCAGTTCGACGGACGGCTGAACGTGCACCCGATCCGGGCGCCGAACTACGACATCACGATCGTCGAGGGCTTCGCGGCCGGTGCCAGCAAGTGGACGGGCGTGCGATATGTCGCCCAGGGCTTCCGGATTCCGCCGGCCCGCATCGCCGCCGTGGGCGACGACGTCAACGATCTGGCGATGCTCCGCTCGGCCGGGCTTGGCGTGGCGGCTGCGAACGCGACGGACGCCGCCGTCGCCGCCGCCGACCTGACGGCCGAGCAGGGCCTGGCGCACTTCCTGCGCGATCTGGCGGCGGGGAAGGTGTGAAGGCAGTCGCCGAGGGCACGGCAGCGGCTCCGCATGTGCGTGGCTCAGTCCGCGAAGATATCCCCCACGGTCTCGACGACGAGATCGGGCTCGTCATCGGCGCCGGCCAGGTCCTCCCGGGTGGTCTCGCCGCTCAGCGTCAGGATGAACCGGCAGCCGGCGTTGCGGGCGAGCGCCATGTCCGTGTAGAGGCGGTCGCCGACCACCGCGGCCCGGTCCGGCGGGCAGCCGGTCCCGCCCAGCGCGTGCGAGATCATCTCGGCGTTGGGTTTCCCGAAGACCCTGGCGGGGCGGACGCCCGTCGCCGTCTCGAACATCGCCAGCATCGCCCCGACGTCCGGCAGCGGCCCGTCCGGAGACGGACACACGCGGTCCGGATGGCTCGCCAGCAGTTCCACGCCGCGATGCAGGTGCACGGCGGCAGCAGCGATCTTCTCGTACGTCAGCTCGGTGTCGTATCCGAGCACGACGTATCGGGGGTCCTGCGAGCGGATGTCGATCCCCGCCGCCCGGAACATCTCCGCCATGGACCCGGTGCCGACGAGGTACACTTCCCGCACCCCCCGCTCGGCGAGGAATGCCAGCACGCCGTCGGTCGAGAGCAGAATCTGTTTCTCCTCCGCCGGGATGCCGAGACGTTGGAGCTTGACGGCGTAGTCGGTGCGTGACTTCGACGAGTTGTTCGTCAGGAACCGGTGGTCCACACCGCGGCGGCGAAGCCCGGCGAGAAAGTCGGCGGCCCCGTCGATCAGCCGGTCGCCGAGGTAGATCGTTCCGTCGAGGTCGAGGAGGAACAGTTGGATCGCGTCGATGTCCATGGGCTCACGGTGCGGCGCGTCACTCCACCCCGGCCGCCAGGTCGACGATCTCCCACGTCGCCTCGTTGCCGTCGAGCTTGAGGTCGACCTGTTCGCCGACGGAACTGCCCATCAGCGACAGCGCCAGGGCGCTGCGATAGCTGTAGACGCGCCGCTGCACGTCGGTGTCCCAAGGCCCGAGGAAGGTCAGCTCCACGCGCTCGTCGTCGCCGGTGCGGCGAAGCGTGACGGTCGAGCCGATGCCGACGCTGTCGGCGGGCACGTCGTCGGGCTCGATGACCCGCGCCCGCGCCAGCTCGTCCTGGAGCTGCGCCTGGCGTCCCTGCAGGCGGCGCCGCTCCTCCTGGGCGAACTTCCACTCGCTGTTCTCGCTGAGGTCGCCCAGCTCGGCCGCGGCGCCGATCGCCTTCGCGTTGGCGGGGAGCGTCACCTCGACGAGCTCCTTGAGCTCCGCCTGGCGGGCCTCCATCGCCTTGCGCGTGGTCCACACGGTCGACTCGTCGTCCCACGGATCGACGCGGGCGACGAAGAAGAGCGAGTGGAATCGCTCTCGGAGCAGGTCGATCATCTCGCCCCGGACGGCTTCGGCGAGTCCGTCGGTCCGCTCGATGCGGCGCTTGAGCGTCGCCGCGACGCCCTCGTCCACGTCGTCCAGCACGGCGCGGTAGGCGGCGAAGTCGCTCGCCGACAGGGCGTTGCGGATGCGCTGGCGGACGTCCTTGCGGCGGTCGGAGTCCATCTGCCACTCACGGTCGACCGTCTCCAGCACCCCCAGCAGGCGGGAGAGCCGGTCCACGCGCGACGGTGCGCCGGGCACGTCGACCGCCGAGCCCTTCCACATCCACAGCGTGAACTCCAGATTCGCCAGCGGCTCGGCGGCCGCCTCCTCGTACGCCGCTGTCAGGGCGTCCGGTCGTCCGGCCGCGACGACGCGTGCGGCCACGTCGTCGAGCACGTCGGCCGGGGCGAGCGTCAGCAGGCGGGCGAGATGCTCGGTGGCGTCGTCACGCGCCGCCAGGGCGTCCAGCGCCCCCGGCCAGAGCGACGGGTCGTCCAGGTCGGCGATGACGGCGGCCGGGTCGTCGGCGGAAGCGACGATCTCCTCCGGCGACGGATGCCCACGACCCGGCGCGTCGAGGCCCGCCTCCGTCGCCTCGGTGATTCCCAGCGATGCGACCAGCGCGTCGGCGGGTCGGCGGTCGGCGAAACGTTCCGCCTGGGCGGCCAGGGCGTCGAGCACCGGGCCGTAGAAGTCCGGGTCGGGCTCCACGCGGCGCTGCGACGCCTCCCGGACATGCCGGCGAATCAGGTTGATGCGCTCCGGGGGCGTGTCGGCCTGCGCGTCGGCGAGCTCCTGCTCCAGTGTCCTGCCGTGCGGGTGCCAGGCGATGGTGACGGGGTTGCGCCCCTCGATGGAAAGCTGCTCGGAGCGCTTCGCCGCTGAGCGGGCGCGGCTCCACCAGCCGCTCCATCCGTCGGCGGGGAGGCACTCTGGCACGAGGCGGTCCTTCAGCTCGTCGGAGTCGATCTCGCCGCCGGACGACATGCACACGCCGATCAGCACGGCGGCCGGATCGTCCTGCAGCAGGTCGCCGAGGCGTTCCCGCTGGGAGCGATAGAGCACGCGGAAGTCGTTTGCGCCGGCGGGCTCGAACTCGTCGGCGAGTTTCTTGGGCTCCATGCGGCGGGCGGCGCCGGTCGGGTCGGACAGCTCGAACTCGCCGAGCGCGTCGTTGTATCCCTCGACGCGCACGACCTGCGGACCCGACAGCTTGGCCGGACGGGGCTTATCGA
>CAZADC010000067.1:0-217 GCA_964483755.1 uncultured Planctomycetaceae bacterium
CCGTCGCCTGGATATTCCCGACGTGGGTATGCAGCCGCACCTCACGGACGAGCAGATCGCCGAGGTCACTGAGCGGACGAAGCGCCAGATCGCCCCGACTCTCCGGCGCGAGATGGACGACGGCGCGGTGCTGATTACCGAAGGCGGGTGGCAGGTCGACGACGGCCGATACGGATTCATCCCGTGGTGCCACTGGGGCGTCATCACCCGCGCCGAC
>CAZADC010000067.1:227-12493 GCA_964483755.1 uncultured Planctomycetaceae bacterium
ACGGGCGCGACGTTGACGGGGCACTCCCTCCAGGGACACTGGGACACCCCGATGGTATACGTGTCGGACGTTTACGCCGTGCGCCCCGCCGCCGATGCGATGGATGCCCGCTCCGTCCAGGTCGAGACGCTTCGCCTGGCGGCCGGCAGGATCCGCGGACAGGACGCCCCCTTCCAGCACCCTCGGTTGCACTTCGGCCTGGACGGCATGAACCTCTGGACCGACCACATGAAGAGGACCGAATCCTTCTGCGAGGTTTGCCGGGAGACGGCCGGTTCGGGCTGGCGGTGCGCGACCTCGACCGCAAATGCGATGACGTCCGGCGCCGCCGTGGCGGCCCGCTGGCTTGACGCGCAGGTGGAGGAAGCGGCTTCGCCGGCCGGTGAACCGCTCGCCTCGGCGGCCGAGGCGATCCGCCGCGCCTGTCGGCGGCTGGAACCGGCGATGTCGGACGGCCAGGGGGGGTACAAGGCCCTGATCGGCGACCTGGATCGCCAGCGCGAGCACGCCGAGACCGTCCTGGCGCCGATCCGGGACGATCTCGCCGAGGCGGCCGAGGCCATGAAGGACGCGAGGGCTGCGCTGTAGGTCACCGGTCGCGATCAGCCCAAGACGGGGTCGGGACGCTTCGACAACCACGCACGCTGCCGCCGTCGTGGGTCATCACGACAGGCCGGTCCCGTCGTACCGGTCCGTCGTTCGGGGTATGCCCGCGTCGCGTCGCGCAAGCAGGCTCACCTGCCGGGATCGGTTCGCGCGCTTCGGCGGTCGATGGGTTTCGGAGGCAGTCCGCTCACTCGCCGAGCGGCGCGCCGCCGAGCAGGTCGTCGATCCGCACGGGCCGACCGGTGTCGATGCTGTGATACGCCGCCACGCCGACGAGGATCGAGTGCGCCCCGTCGGCCTGGAAGGCCTTGCGCCCGAGCGGATCGGCCGGGGCGTTCGGGTCGAAGATGTCCCGCAGCAGCACCGGGTCGCCGCCGCCGTGTCCGCCCTCGCCGGTGCGGACCTCGATCGGCTCGGCCGGGGAGAACTCCGGGATCAGCGTGAGCGACACGTTGCCCCGCTGCAGCTCGCCGGGCACGGTGCCGTCGCCGCTGATGTAGGTATTCTCGCAGCAGGTGTGCTCGATCCGCCCTTTCGAGCCGTTGAAGGCGATCTTGTACCCTTCATACGGCGAGTAGGAGTGCAGCATGTAGCTCAGCAGCGTGCCGCGGCGATAGCGGACGTTAACGGCCATGTTGTCCCAGATGTCGATCTGCTCGGAGAACACGCAGCGGTCGCGGAAGTACCCGTCCTCGCCCTCGTTGTCGAGGTACAGCGCCTTGAGCCCGGCGTTGTCGGCGAGGTCGAGGTAGAAGGGGCACCGCTCGGCCGCGGGACATTCGAGACAGCGTTCGGCGCGGTCGGACAGGCCCATCCGCTCGGCCGTCTCGGGGCGATAATACCGCAGCGATCCGTGCGCGAAGACCTCCTCGGGCGCGTCGTCCAGCCACCAGTTGACCAGGTCGAAGTGGTGGGTGGACTTGTGCACCAGCAGCGAGCCGGAGTTCTCGCGCCGGCGATGCCATCGGCGGAAGTAGTCAGCGCCGTGGCGGGTGTCGAGCAGCCAGCAGAAGTCGACGCTGCAGACCTCCCCGATCGCGCCGTCGGCGACCAGCTCGCGGACCTGCGATCGCGGCGGCGAGTAGCGGTAGTTGAACGTCACCTGCACCTGCAGCCCGGTGCGGTCAGCGGTTTCGAGAATCCGCCGGCAGCGCTGCTCGTCGGTGGTCATCGGCTTCTCGGTCACCACGTCGCACCCGAGCTCCATCGCGCGGACGATGTAGTCGCTGTGCGTGGCGTCCACGGTGGTGACGATGACCGTGTCCGGCCGGGTCTCGGCGACCATGCGGTCGAACGCATCGGGGCGGTAGGTGGGGACCGGCGCATCGACCTTCTCCGCGATGTCGCGGTTGCGCAGGTCCATTCGCCCCCGGTTGAGGTCGCAGAAGGCGACCAGCTCGGCGACGTCGCGGAAGTCCCCGAGGATGGCATTCGTGTACATCGCGCTTCGCCCGCCTATGCCGACCTGGGCGTATCGTTTCCGCTGATCCATGGCTTCTCCTTGAACGGTGCTGTCCCGGCCGTCGCCGGGGGGAGCTCGCCAGTGTAGGTCCTGCCGCAGTCCTGTAAAGCGCTTGTGGGAAGCGGGGCGGGCTGGTATCGTCCCGCGCTGCCGGAGGAAGAATGAGCGAATACGCGGTGATCTTTGACATGGACGGCGTACTGGTGGACAGCTACGACGCCCATTTCACCTCCTGGCGGCGCATGGCCGAGTCGCGCGGGCTGGCGCCGATGAGCGAGCGGCAGTTCGCCGAAACCTTCGGGCGGACCAGCCGGGAGATCATCGCCGAGATCTACCCCGACTGCGCCGACGCCGACACCGCCGCCGCGATGGACGCCGAGAAGGAGCAGGCCTACCGGGACGTCCTCCGCGAGCATTTCCCGGAGATGGACGGTGCCGAGGAGCTGATCCGCTCGCTGCACGAGGCGGGCTTCGCGATGGCGATCGGATCGTCCGGGCCCGCCGAGAACGTGCGGACCGTGATCGAGTGCCTTCCCAGCGGGCGCCTGATTGCCGCGAGCGTCAACGCCGTGGAGGTCCGCTGCGGCAAGCCGCACCCGGAGGTGTTCCTCAAGGCCGCGTGGAAGCTCGCGCGCCGCCCGCAGCGATGCGCCGTGATCGAGGACGCCGTCGCGGGCGTTACCGCCGCCCGCCGCGCCGGCATGGCCGCGGTGGCGCTGACCGGCACGGCCGACCGACGACAGCTCGAGCCGCTGGCGCACCGGGTGGTGGATTCCCTTCGCGAGCTGAGACCGGCCGCCCTGGCGGAGCTGATCGACAACCCGCCCCCGACGGCGCGCCGCCCGGACGAGAAGCCATAGAATGGCTCGTACGCCAACCCCAACCCCGAGGACACGATGAGCAACCTGATCGCCTGCCGACTCAGCAGCTACGGAGAGCACGCCGACCGCGCCTGGACGCACCTGCCCGAGCTGGGCATCCGACACCTCGAGCTCGCCATGCCCGAGTCGGGGCAGGTCCGCGCGCTGCAGCGGCGCCTGGAGGACCACGGGATGTTCGCCTCGTCGCTGCAGGCGAACTGCGAGGTCGCGCGCAGCGACGCGGCCGAGGTGATGACCTGGCAGATCGAGATATGCGCCGAGCTTGGCGCGGAGATCTGCTTCCTCAGCGCCGACGCCGGCGACACGCCGAAGGAGACCGCATACGAGCACCTGCGGGCGATCGGCGAGGTCGCGCGGAAGCACGGCGTCATCGTCGCGCTGGAGACGCACCCGGACCTCGTCGGCAACGGCGACGAGGGGCGCGCGACGATGGAAGGCGTCAACCATCCCAACGTTCGCGTGAACTTCGACACGGCCAACATCTACTTCTACAACCACGGCGCCGACGCGGAGACGGAGCTGGGCAAGGAGCTGGACTTCGTGGCGGCCGTGCACCTGAAGGACACGACCGGCGAGTACCACACGTGGAACTTCCCGGCCCTGGGCACGGGCGTCGTGGACTTCCCGGCCGTGTTCAGAATGCTGGGCGGGCGGGGCTTCACCGGTCCGTACACGATGGAGCTCGAGGGCGTGCAGGGGCACGAGATGGATCTGGAAGAGCGCCTGCGCTACGTGTCGGATTCGGTGAAGTACCTGCGCGGCATCGGCGCGATGGATTAATCGTCAGCGGGGTCGCAGGCGTGCGGCGGCGGAATCGAGCACGATATGCAGCTCACCGCGGGTCGGCCTGACGCCGGCGGCGGGCGCGTCGGTCGGATCGACGCCGCGGAGAACCTTTGCGACGGCATCGTCCTTGTCCTCGCCGACGACGAACATCACCACGCTCCGTGCGGCGTTGATCAGCGGGAAGGTGAAGGTCATCCGCCACCGTCCGAGCACCGGCACCTCGTGGGCGAGCACGAGCCTCTCGCTCTCGCCGAGGGCGTCGGGCGTGCAGGGGAACAGGCTCGCGGTGTGCCCGTCGCCGCCCATGCCCAGCAGGACGAGGTCGAACTGCGGGATGCCGTCCGGACCGGCGGGGACGAGCCGGCGGAGGGTCTGCTCGTATTCGGCGGCGGCGTCGTCGAGGTCGTCCGCGTCGGCGGGCATCGGGTGAATCTGCTCCGGGCGGATCGGCAGGTGGTCCAGCAGCACCCGCTGGGCCATGTGGTAGTTGCTGTCCTCGTGATCGTGGGGCACGTCGCGCTCGTCGCCGAAGAAGATCTCCGCCTGGGACCACGGCACCTCGTCGTCGGTGGCGCTGGCGGCGAGTCGCTGGTAGAGCGGGTGGGGGGTGGTGCCGCCGGCCAGGGCGATCGTGCAGACCCCGCGTTCCTTCACGGCGTCGACGAGGACGGTCCGGACCAGCTGTTCGGCCCGGGCGACGGCCTGGGTGGCTGACGGCTCGACGTGCACCTGCGGGTCGTGCGCGGTCATGCCTTCGTCTCCTTACGGCGCAACAGGGTACCACCGCTGGTAGGGATCGTCGAGCAGGTTTTCCGCGCCGGCCGGACCCCACGTGCCGGGCTCGTAGAACTCCAGCTCCGGCCTGCCGGCGTTGTCCCAGGCGTTGCGGATGCTGTCGACGAACCGCCAGGCCGCCTCGACCTCGTCGTTGCGGATGAACAGCGTCCGCTCGCCGCACAGCGCGTCCAGCAGCAGGTGCTCGTACGCCTCGGGCGAGCCGGACTCGAACGTCGCCTCGTAGCTGAAGTCCAGCTTCACCGGGCGAAGGTTCATCGTCACGCCGGGCGTCTTGGCGTCGGTCACCAGCGTGACGCCCTCGTCCGGGGCGATCCGGATGATCAGCCGGTTCGGACCCCGCAGGTCGCACTCGCGGTGGAAGAACAGCCCGATCGGCTCGCGCCGGAACGTGATGCAGACGTACGTCGCCTTGGCGGCGAGGCGCTTGCCCGTGCGAAGGTAGAAGGGCACGCCGGCCCAGCGCCAGTTGTCCAGCTCCAGCCGCACGGCCGCGAAGGTCTCGGTCATCGAATCGTCGTCGACGCCCTCCTCCTCGCGGTAGCCCGGGGCGCCCTCGCCGCCGAGGTACTGTCCGCGGACGGTGCGGGCGGCGACCTCTTCCGGCGTGAACGGCCGGAGGGCCTGGAGAACCTTGACCTTCTCGTCGCGGATCGACTCGGATTCCATGCGGGTCGGCGGGTCCATCGCCGTCAGCGCCAGAAGCTGCAGCAGGTGGTTCTGGATCATGTCCCGCAGCGCGCCGCTCTTCTCGTAGTACGGGCCCCGCCGACCTTCCATGCCGATCGGCTCGGCCGCGGTGATCTGCACGTCGCGGACGTACTGGCGGTTGAGCAGCGGCTCGAAGATCGAGTTGGCGAACCGGAAGACCAGGATGTTCTGCACCGTCTCCTTGCCGAGGTAGTGGTCGATCCGGTAGACCTGCTCCTCGTCGAAGCCCTGCAGCACGCACTCGTTGAGCGATCGGGCGGAGGGCAGGTCGTGCCCGAACGGCTTCTCCACGACGACTCGCGTGAAGCCGTCGTCGGAGGTCGGCTTGTGGAGCCCGACGTCGATGATGTTGGCGATCAGGTCCGGGAATACCTTCGGGATCATCGCGAGGTAATACAGACGGCTGCCGCCGGTGTCGAACCGTTCGTCCATCTCCTTCAGGCGCTCGGCGAGAGAGCGGTACTCGTCGGGCTCGGCGGCGTGGGTGACGTGGTAGAACCAGCGTTTCGCGAAGCGGTTCCAGGCGTCCTCGTCGAAATCGCCCCGGCCGTGCTCGCGGATCGCTTCGCCCATCTCGTTTCGGAACTGCTCGTCGCTGCGTTCGCGCCTCGCGACCGCGACGACCGGGCTGTTCGGGTGCAGCAGCCCCTGGCGCTCGAGGTTGTACAGGGCGGGGGCGATCTTGCGGGCCATCAGGTCGCCCGTGGCGCCGAAGGGCACGATGGCGCACGGCCTCTTGCACTGCTCGGCCAGCGACGCGCCGATCAGCGGATTGGCGTGGAAAGGCATTCGTTCAATCTCCCTCGGACCGTGGACTTGCGTCCGATCGGTTCATCATAGCGCACCGCCGCTCGCCGGCGGTCAGTTGCCGAGCGACTGGATCGGCGCGGGGATGCGTCCGCCGAAGTGGACGAACGCGTCCGACGCGCCGGCGTTGCGGACCTCCATCACCGTCGCCGAGCCGAACAGCCCGCCGAACTCGACCCGCTCGCCCGCTGCGGCGCCGGGGACGGGGATCAGGCGCACGCCGGTGGTCTTGTCGTTGACCACGCCGATCGCCATCTCGTCGGCGATCAGCGCGGCGAGGGTGTCCGGCGGGGTGTCGCCGGGAATCGCGATCATGTCCAGCCCGACCGAGCAGACGCTGGTCATCGCCTCGAGCTTCTCGAGCACCAGCCAGCCGCGTTCGGCGGCGTCGGCGAGGGCGGCGTCCTCGCTGACGGGGATGAACGCGCCGCTGAGCCCCCCGACGCTGCTGGAGGCGAACGCGCCGCCCTTCTTCACCGCGTCGTTGAGCATCGCCACCGCGGCCGTCGAGCCGGGGGCGCCGATCTGCGCGATGCCCAGCGCCTTGAGAATCTCGCCCACGCTGTCGCCCACGCGAGGCGTCGGCGCGAGCGAGAGGTCCACGATGCCGAACGGCACGCCCAGCTCGGCCGCCACCTCGCGCCCGATCAGCTCGCCGACGCGTGTCACGCGGAAGCTGGTGATCTTGATCTCCTCGGCCAGCTCGCCGAGCGTCAGCGAATCGCCCATCTCCACGCGGCGCTTCAGCGCGCTGCACACGACGCCCGGACCCGACACGCCGATGTTCACCGTCGCCTCCGGCTCGCCCGCGCCCATGTACGCCCCGGCCATGAAGGGGTTGTCCTCGGGGATGTTGGCGAAGATCACCAGCTTTGCGCACCCGAATCCGTTCCGGTCGGCCGTCGCGGCGGCGATGTCCCGCAGGACGTGCCCCATGTGGTGAACGGCGTCCATGTTGATCCCGGCCTTTCGGCTGGCGACGTTCACCGACGCGCACACCCTCTGCGTTCCGGACAGCACCTCCGCGAGCGTGTCCATCACGAGCCGGTCGCCCGGCGAGACGCCCTTGTGGACCAGCGCGGAGTACCCGCCGACCAGGTCCACGCCGCACTCGGCCGCGGCGTCGTCGAGCGTGCGGGCAAGGTGAACCGCCGTCGCGCGGCCGTGTCCGGCCAGCAGATTCGCCGCCGGGCTGATCGCCAGGCGCTTGTTGATGATCGGAATGGCGTACTTGCCGCCCGTCCGGTCACACACCTCGACCAGCCGTCGGGCGTGGGAGACGATCTTCCGGTGCACCTTGCGGCAGAGCGTGTCCATGTCGGGCGCGCCGCAGTCGTCGAGGTTCAGCGCCAGCGTCACCGTCCGCACGTCCAGAAGCTCGGCGTGCAGCATCCGCAACGTCGAGAGGATTTCGTCCGTTCGAAGCATGTATGGGTCCGGGTTGGCCTTGTACCGCGCCGGGTGACCGACCGACCTTCGGCCTGCCGCCTGCGCCCGGCGCCGGATTGTATCCCGCAGCCGTTACGCGCGGCACGGGCTTTCCGCAGGGATCGGCCGATCTGCTGGCCATCGGGATGAGCGCCGGTCGAATCTGTGCTAGACTCCCCGGCGGAATCGGCCGCTCGAGCCCGACGAAAGGATCGACCCGTGAATGAGCAGCAACCCCGCAAGCGTCCGAACATCGTCGTCATGATGGCCGACGACATGGGCTTCAGCGACATCGGCTGCTACGGCTCGGAGATCCGCACGCCGAACCTGAACGCCATGGCGGCCGGGGGCGTGCGATTCACGCAGATGTACAACTGCGGACGATGCTGTCCGACGCGGGCGTCCCTGCTGACAGGGCTCTACCCGCACCAGGCGGGGGTCGGGTTGATGGTCGGCGACATGGGGCGTCCGGGGTACCGCGGGTTCCTCAACGACCGGTGCGTGACGATCGCCGAGGCCCTGAAGGCCGCCGGGTACCGGACCTGCCTGTCGGGCAAGTGGCACGTCGGCGGGCCCTATGCGCCGAACGACCCGGAGACGTGGAAGCTGATGGGCGACCCCGGCCACCCGACCCCCCGCCAGCGAGGCTTCGACGAGTTCTTCGGCATGCTGGGCGGGGCGGGCAGCTACTTCAACCCGCCCTACATGGCTCGCAACGACTCGCTCATCGAGGTCGGCGGCGGGGACTTCTACCTGACCGACGCCATCGCCGACGAGGCGTGCGGCATGATCGACCGGGCATCCGAGGGCGAGGCCCCGTTCTTCCTGTACGTCGCCTTCACTGCGCCGCACTGGCCGCTGCACGCGCCGCGGGAGGACATCGAGCGCTACCGGGGCCTCTACGAGAAGGGATGGGACGCCGTCCGCACCGCCCGTCACGAACGCCTGCGCGACGACGGCATCCTGTCCGACAAGTGGCCGATCTCGCCGCGGGACGAGCAGGCCCCGCCCTGGTCGGGCGCGGATAACAAGGAATGGGAGGACCTGCGCATGGCGGTCTACGCAGCGCAGGTCGACCGCATGGACCAGGGCATCGGGCGCATCCTCGCCCGCCTCGACGCGCTCGACCTCGCCGACGACACCCTCGTGATGTTCCTGTCCGACAACGGCGGGTGCGCCGAGTTCCTCGCCGAGGACACCGACCGGGCGAACCCGTTCCGCTACAGCATTCCCACCGCCGACGGACGGACGATCCGTGTCGGCAACACGCCGAAGATCGACCCCGGCCCGGCCGACACGTTCGCCAGCTACGACCTGCCCTGGGCCAACGCCTCCAACACGCCGTTCCGCCTGTACAAGCACTGGGTGCACGAGGGCGGGGTGGCGACGCCGCTGATCTGCCGCTGGCCGAACGGCCTGCCCGGCGGCGGCATGACCGACGCGCCGGCACACGTGATCGACATCATGGCGTCGTGCCTCGACGCGGCCGGGGCGGACTACCCGGCCGAGTGCGACGGCAGGGCAATCGCGCCGACCGAGGGCGAGAGCTTCCTCCCGGCCGCGCGGGGCGAGCGCGAGACGCGCGAGCGCCCGATCTTCTTCGAGCACCACGGCAACTGCGCCGTCCGCGACGGGCAGTGGAAGCTGGTGCGGCAACACCCCGGCCCGTGGGAGCTGTACGACATGTCCGCCGACCGGACGGAGCTCAACGACCTGTCGGGCGGTGAGAAGGCGCGCCTGGAGGCGTTGACGCGCCAGTACGACGGGTGGGCGGACCGCTGCGTCGTCGTGGACTGGGACGAGCTCCGCGGCGGCTGACCGGCTCCCGGCCTGCGGGTTCAGGCGGTGTCGGCCGGGCCGTGGGTTTCGCCGGCGTCGGTGGCCTCGACGGCGGGGAGAGTGACCGTGAAGGTCGTGCCTTCGTCGACGGCGGAATGAACCTCTATGCGTCCGTGATGCTCCTCGACGAGCTTCCGCGTGACGGCCAGCCCGAGCCCGGTGCCCTTCTGTCCCTTGCTCGACCAGAAGGGATTGAAGATGTCCGTCAACTGGTCTTCCGGGATGCCGCTGCCGTTGTCGGCGACGGTGACGATGACGTTGCGGCGCATCGAGTCGTAGCGGCTGGCGACGGTGACGGCGCCGGCGCCCTGGTCGACGGCGTCGAGGGCGTTGGTCAGCAGGTTCATGAACGCCTGGTGCAGACCGGCCGCGTCGGCGGGGATGGGCGGCAGGTCGTCCAGCTCGGTGAGGACCGCCACGTTCCGGTCGTCCGCCTGCGGGGTGATCGTCTCCAGGCACTCGGTCAGCACGTGATTGACGTTCACCGGCTCGAGCGACGGGCGGCGGTCCTTGCTGAACGCCAGCATGTTGAGGATCAGGTCGTTGATCCGCCCGAGACTCCGCTCGACGATCGGCCAGTTCTCGCGGGCCTTGGCGAGCTGACCGTTGTCCAGGCCGCTCTTGACGACGTCCGTGCCGGCCGCCAGCGCCTGCAGGATGTTCTTGATGTGGTGCGACAGGTGCGCGACGGTCTCGCCGACGGCGGCGAGCCGCTCGGCCTGGACGGTCGCCTCGTGGAGGTTGACGTTCTCCACCGCCAGGCCGGT
Organism: uncultured Planctomycetaceae bacterium; assembly: GCA_964483755.1. GTDB lineage: Bacteria > Planctomycetota > Phycisphaerae > SM23-33 > SM23-33 > CAZADC01. The sequence goes on from CAZADC010000067.1 coordinate 10,310, forward strand.
CTGGTACCCGACGGCCGTCAGGAGACGAAGCTGCTCGGTCGAGTAGGTCCGCCGGGAGACGCTGGAGTCGAGGTGGATCACGCCGATGACGCGCCCGCGCCCCTTGATGGGCACGCAGACCGCCGAGCGGATGCCGAAGTCGTGCACGCTCTTGCCCGACTCGAACCGCTTGTCGCTCATCGCGTTGGAGCTCAGCACGCCGACCTGCTTGCCGATGACCTCGTTGATCATCGTCCATGAGATCGGGATCTCCCGCGCCGTGGACGGATCGCCGGCCCGGCTGGCCCTGACGATCGGATTGCCGCCCTCCTCGATCAGCAGGATGTAGCCCCGGTCGGCCTTGAGCACGTCGAAGACCCGGTCCAGCACGCGCTGGAGCAGCAGGTCCACGTTGAAGATCGAGCTGATCTCGCCCGTCAGGTCATAGAGGAACCGCAGATTGTCCACCGCCTGCGCGTTGGCCTCGGGGGTGGGGATGACGACGGAGTCCTCGTTGGACGGCACGGTCGCCACGATCGCGGCGTCGACGAGGTTCCCTTCCGCGTCCAGCTCGACCGGCGCCGGGCGTCCCTGACCCCCGAACACCAGCAGCGTCGCGCCGCAGCGGATCTGGTCGCCGCGGTGCACGTCCATCGCCTTGCGCAGACGCACGCCGTTGAGGTACGTCCCGTTGGCCGACCCGAGATCCTCGACGATCCACTTACCGTTTTCGGGGAACAGGCGCAGGTGACGCCGCGAGACGGTCGAATCGTTCAGCTCGGCCGTCGGGCTCTGACGGCCGACGACGTTCTCCCTGTCGGGAAGCTCGAACGTCCGGCCCTTGTCGGGTCCCTGGATGATGTGAATCGCGACCAAGCTCTGTCCCTTCGTCCGACGGGGCGCCGCGGGTCTGTCAAAGCGAAACGTACAATGCCGGGCCCGCTGGCGTGGATCAGCGCAACAGAACACTGCAACACTCAGGTGCTGGTACGTCGAGCCTGCCGGCCCGGTTCGCCTGCGCGCATGCGTGGATAGGATACCTATGGATGAATTGCGAATGGGTGCACGAACGCGGCCTCAATCTGTCACCCTCAATGATATGCCGGGTCGCCGTCGGCGTCAATGCGCCCGCAGCAACGATCTTACACGGATGTTGGGCCGTTGAGGAACGGGTTGGAGCGGCGCTCCCTGCCGATGGTCGTTTCCGGGCCGTGACCCGGCAGGACGCGGGTCTCGTCCGGCAGGTCGCGGAGCAGCCCGCGGAGGTTCTCCAGCAGCCTCGACCCGCTCGCGCCGGGGATGTCCGTCCGCCCGATCCCGCCGGCGAACAGCGCATCGCCGACGATCACCACTCCCTCGGCGGCGCAGTGAATGCTTACCCCGCCCGCACTGTGCCCGCTGGTGTCCAGCACGCGCCACTCGCTGTCGCCACAATGCAGGACGTCGCCGGGGTTCCAGGCTTCGTCCGCCTCGCCCACGGTGAATCCGCCCAGGAAGTCGGCAGAGAGATTCGCGCGCGCATCGATGAGCATCTCGGCGTCGCCAGACGGGCAGACCACGCGACAGTCAGGGAACGCCGCCCGCATCGCCGGCACGCCGCCGATGTGGTCGGCGTGCCCGTGGGTGAGCACCGCGCGGGTCGGCGAATCACCGCGCTTCTGCAGCGACCGGATGACCGGCTCGACCCCGAGACCGGGATCGACGACCCACGTTTCCCCGGCGCACCGTACGACGTAGCAGTTGGTTTCCAGCGGGCCGACGACGAACGTTTCGATGTCGATGCTCACCGGCGGCCTATTCTTCCCGCAGGTGCCGCTCGATGATCTCGCTGACGTCGCAGGTTCCGTCCTCGGTTTTCTCCAGCCCGACGATCCGTCGCTCGCGCTCGGCGCTGGCGACCGAATCGGAGGCGTGGGCGCCGTTGCGCATCAGATCGCGGCCGAAGTCGCTCCGCACGGTTCCCGGCTCGGCCTTGGTCGGATCCGTGGAGCCGAGAACAGTGCGAATCTTGTTGATCGCGTCAGGCCCCTCGTAGAGCAGGGCGAGGCACTTGGCCTTGGAAGCGGTCTGCTTCTCTGCCGGATCGCTCACCTCGTCGGGGTTCACGCCGGTCATGTATTCGACGATCCGGTTGAACTCCGTGACGGCGTTCCGCTCGGCGAGGCGGTCTGCATCAGGGCGGAGCAGATTCTCGCCGCCAGCGAT
>CAZADC010000068.1:0-12374 GCA_964483755.1 uncultured Planctomycetaceae bacterium
TCACGACGACGGCGCCGCAGGAGAGCTCGCGGACGTCGCCCGGTTGCGCCGTCGGACGTGAGATTTCGCACTCAAGCGCGGCGCCTTCGTCGACGGGCGGGTCGCCGTCCACGTCCGCGAGGCGAACGCCGACGACGCGCCCGTTCCGCACGAGCACGTCCGTCGCCTCGCCGGGCAGGATCGTCAGGTTCTCTTCGCGAGCGAGCGCGTCGCGGACCCAGCGGGCGTAGGCGTGGCGGTCGGACTGGCAGCGCGGCCCCCACACGGCCGGGCCCTTCGAGCGGTTGAGCATGCGGAACTGGATGCCCGTCGCGTCGGCGGCGAGCCCCATCAGCCCGCCGAGCGCGTCGATCTCTCGGACAATCTGCCCCTTCCCGACGCCGCCGATCGCCGGATTGCACGACATCCGCCCGATCGTTTCGGCGCACAGCGTGACCAGCGCCGTCCGCCGCCCCAGTCGGGCCGCGGCGCGCGCTGCCTCGACGCCGGCGTGCCCGCCGCCGATGACGATAACGTCGAAGTCCCGATCCATGCGGGGATTCTAGCACGCCGACAGACGCCGCCAAAACAACCGCGCCCGGCGCCGTGCTCCCCTTCGGGCGGTCCCATGCTTCGCTTCGGAGGCTGCCATGCTTCCCGGCGATCGTGCCATGCTTCCCTTGGGAAGCATCGCACCGATACCGTGGCGCGCCCACGGAACGTGAGGGAATCCAGCCGCCCGCAACTCGCCGGTGCGGGCGCTTCATTTCCCGTCCAGGCGATCGAGCACCTGGCGCGCCTTCTTGCCGGCCGGGGTGTTGGCGTAGCGTTTCTCCTCGAGCGAGCGGAGCGCCGCCAGACCGGCCTGCTCATCCCCCGCCTTGAGGCGCAACCATCCCTTGAGGAAGAGCGCCTCGGCCTGCAGCCCCCATCCCCCCTTCCATTCGGCCATGGGCTCGACGCTCCGTTCCGCCTCGTCCAGGCGCCCCGCCTCGATCAGCGCCCGCACGCGCAGCACGCCGGCGGTCAGATCCTCCGCACGCTCGCTCGTCACATCGTCCAGCACGGCGATGCATTCGTCCGGGTCGCCGTCGGACAGCAGCTTCTGCGCGAGGATCACGCGCAGCCGGTACCGCATATCCGGTTCGGCAAGGTGTGCGACGATCCGCCGGAGCACGTCGATCCGTGGCTTGACCGGCGCGTCGACGCGGTCGAGCAGTTGAGTGACGCGCATGGTCCGGACGCCGGCCTGGCGCGCGTCCGAGGCCGCGTTGATCATCCGGGCGCAGAGCCGTGCGGCCCATTCTGTCTGGCCGCTTCGCACCGCCTGACCCGCCCACGCGATCCAGCGAAGGTCCCATGCGTCAACGGCCTCTTCGAGGAAGGCACGGCGCTGCGCGGCCGACAGGAGTGCGTAGCACCGGTCCTCCGTGTCCGCCTGCGGATCGACGTCCTGTTCCCCGGCCGGCAGGGAACGCGCGCAGTCACGCATGGACTGACAGAACTGCGCGAAAGGTGAATCCGCGTCAAGCCGGGCTGCATTGCCTTCGTCTTCCGCATCCGCAGTGTCGGCGACAAGACGAAGCATCAACTCATGGGCCGCCCGAAGATCGCCTGCGGCGAGGATCGCGAGCACTCCCGCCTCGTCCAGCGCCCGGCGCGCCTGGTCGCCCGAGCACTGACAGAGGTGCTCGCACAGGTGTGTCGCCGCAGCGTCCGCCCTCCCGGCGAACAGATGCAGCCAGGCGCGTCGCCGGGCGGTCATCCCGCCCGCGCCGCCGTCGAGCAGGGCGGTCGCGCTCACCCGCAGGTCGCCGTCGATGCAGTCCGGAGGCGTCGCGCCGTCATCTCGCGCGCCGAGACCGCCCCACGGCAGCACCCGGTCCACCAGGCGGGCGCGCTGATCCGCATCGCCGGGAATCTCCGCCGCCAGCGTCCGCGCGGCGACCAGCGGTCCGTCGGCCGTGACGGCGGAGAGGGCCGTTTCCATCGCAAAGGTCGTATCCGCATGCGACGGAATGCCCGTTTTGATTTCGTCTCGTCCCCGCAGGCGCAGGACCCGCCGCATCGACGGGATATCCGGCGCCAGCAGCAGCACGTCGGACAGCATGTCGCCGGGCGTCGGCCCGCCCTTGCCGTCCGGCAACACGGCCACCGTCCGCTCCAGGTCCCTGATCGTCGGTTCGAGAAGAACCCCGTCGGCCACCGACACGCTCGCGATCCCCTTGCGCCACGTCGCGTCGCGCGCCGCCGGGGCGCTCTGGCGGACCTCCGCCAGCAGAACGCGCAGCTCGTAATTGCCCTTCTCGACGGCGTCCACCTGCCTGGCCGCGTCGAGCTGCCTGAGCTGGCGCCGCGCCAGGTCCACCTTGGGGCTCTTCAGGCACAGCCGGAGCACCGTGCGCCGGACGGCGTGGGCCCATCGCGGCCGGTCGGACAGCACGTCGACCACGCCGAGATATCCCGCGATCGCCTCGTCATCGCGAGCGTCCTGCTGGGCCTTCAACGCCCCGGACACGGCGGCGGCTGCGTCGCGCGACGGCGCGAGCGTCGCCTGGCGGATACTGACGTTGTCCAGCAGGCGACGGACATGCGGCAGGAAACGGTAGTCGGTGACCCGCGCTGCCAGGTCGCTGAGGATCCGCTCCGGCATGTCGGGGTCGTCGGCGACGCCGGCGAGCACCTTCTCCAAGGCCTCCCACGCGTCCGGGTGGACGTTCCGCAGCGAGGACGCCTTCAGGCGCGGCGCCGTCAGCTTCCAGAGCTCCATGCGAGTGTCCTCGGCCGCCACGGCCTGGCGCGCCAGCGCGGTGAGGACACTGAATTCGTCCAGCTCATTGCTGTGCGGGGGCAGGCGGTTGGCGAGCGTGCCGGCGCACAGACGTCGCTCGTGCTCGGAAGCGGCGTCCGGATCGCGCAGATGTGCGATCAGCATCCGGATGTTCCATGGGATGTATATGTCCGGGAGCATCGAATTCTCGCGGCTGTCGTCGAGGCTGTGAAACCAGGCGTTTCCCAGGCGGCGGCAGGCAGTCGCGCTGAGCTCGCCTCGACGCCAGGCTTCCAGCCATCGCGGCTGGAGGTGATGAATCGCCTCAAACCGGGCGAACGGGTCGGCATACCAGAGGTTGTCCGCCACGAAGGCCGCTTCCTCCAGGTTCAGCTTGCCGGCGCGCTCCCCGGCGGCGAGCCACCCCGCCGCCATGACGCCGGACCGCTTGCCCTTTCCCCCAAGATGCTGGTCGAGCTGCCGCAGCCAGAACAAATCGGCCAGTTCAAGCTCGGCGCCCCTGTCAAAGCCCGCCTCGAATGCATCCATGATGGCGGCATGCCATCGCTTGGCGTCGCCGGCGGTCATTTGCTTCCTGAGGTGGCGGGCATAGACCAACCACCCGCGCGGCGGCAGCGCGCGGATCATCTGCGGCTCGGTGAGGCGAGTCGCGCTGAGGCGTTCCAGCAGCATCCGCGTCTGTTCGGGGCGCTGCGCTTCGGCGAGAAGGAGCGCGGCAATCGCCCCGTTGAGCACGCCGCCATGCAGCTGCTGACCGACGTACGGCACGTCTGCGTCCCCGGCAAGCGGATCGAAGGCGCAGCAGAGCGAGCGCACAAGCTCCGCCCGGGTACTCCAGTCCATCCCGCCGGCGTGTGCCTGTGCGAACGCCAGCCAGGCCTTCGGCTCAACCGAGCGCACGGCCTCGACGTTGCCGAGATAGTCCGACCGCAGTTCGTCCAGCGACGTCGGAACGACCGGCGCGTCGGGCTCGGTCTCGGCGACCGCCCCCCTCGCGGCAAGACAACACACGATGAGCAATGTCCCGCACAACGCTCGTATTCTCATGACCTTACCCCCGCAGCGGATCGCTGCGCCTGTACGGCCTTTCCGAAGTGAAATGGCCTTGTCGATGGACTGACCGCCCGGTCCGCCGCTCGGAGCCGGCGCGGAGCTACGATCTGCGTAGAACCATCTCGACAAGGACAAGCGCGAGCGTGCGCGCCCCCGATACTTCGACCCGCAGATTGACTGTATACCGCCCGCCTCGGCAGGCGTCAAACGATTTATGCAGAATATTCAGTGACGGATGCGGCAGCCGTCGTCTATACTGCGGGCACGGCGGGACTCGGGGAGTCTGAGATCGATACCATACGGGGAATCACATGAACCACCAGCTATGTTTGCGCGCCGCCGTCGCGCTCGTTCTTATCGGCATGCCGATCAGGTCCGCGCTCGTTGTCGTTCCCTCCACCTCCATTTCCGCCGCAGCGCCGCCGCAGGAGAAGCTGCCGGAGGCGCCGACGTCCAGCCCGGCCTCGCGCCCCGCGGCGTCCGTCGAGCCGGTGGGCGGCGACTTCTTCATCGGAACGGCCGGCGAGGCACGAGCGGCCGCTCGCGAGAGCGGGCGCCTGTGCCTTGACCTGGTGCACATGGACCGCCTTGGCGGCACCGAGCCGGGCGACTGGCTGGCGAAGTTCAAGACCAGGCCGGACTGGGCGCGCCGGTCCGTCACGCTGGTCTACTGCCGCGCCGGACACGACAACGTCGCGCCGACCTTTGCACCCTACGTTCACCAGATGATCATGTGGGGCTTTGCCAATGTGTCCTACGAAGGGCCCGATGAGGACGAGCCCTGCTGGCCGAATCTGGATCACCCCTTCGTGAATCACCTGCGGGTGCTCCGCCGCAGCGCTTCCCCGGCGCGCCTGATCATCGCCGTGCCGGCCTGGTCCCACGACAAGGGCAGCATCAGCATGCACCCGATCATGGGAAAGAGGGCGCCCGAGACCGAAGAGACGCACTGGATGTGGATCGCGGCGATCGGCGCCGACGCCGACGGCGTGGTCTGGATGAGCGACGTCTTCGAGCGCGAGCAGGCGCAGCTCAGCGCGTGGAGCCGGCAGTTGCGGCCCTTCTCGATGGAGCTCGGGCGCGCCCGACCCGTTCGGTGGTGCCGCGCCGAAGCGCCCGTCTCCTCGCTGGCGTCGGATCGGACGCTCTTCGTGTGTCTGCTGAACCCCGAGTACATGGTGGCCAGGCCGTCCGGTGTGATCGCTCCCCCGCTGGAGCCGTCTGCGCAGCGCGGGCAGGTCGTTCTTGATCTGCCCGATTCCGTGTCCGTCCTCGACGCGCACTACCTGTCCGGGCGGTCGCTGCGGGTCTCCCGGACGCCCGAAGGAAAGGCTGCTTTCCGGTATGTCTACCGCGGGGGCGGGGAGATGATCGTCCTCCGGCTGACCGGCGAAGCCCCGGCCATGTCGTTGAGGGATGAGGCCGAATCCGACTGACGCAGCGAACGGGGCGCGTCCACCTTCACCGCGGTACGGGCCGTAGAATGGCCCATGACTTCCACAGGCGACCGCGGCGACGAAATCGAATGGCGGGACTGGGGCGACGAGGCCTTCCAGACGGCCCGGGGCGAGGACAAGCTGCTCCTCGTCGACAGCGGCGCCACGTGGTGTCACTGGTGCCACGTCATGGACCGCACAACGTACGAAGACGACGACGTGGTCCGCCTGGTCAACGAGCGCTTCGTGCCCGTCCGCATCGATCGCGACCGCCTGCCCGACGTCGATTCGCGTCTCCAGCGGGCGCCCGCCCTCTTCAGCCCGGCCGGGGCGTCGGGCGGCTGGCCTCTGACGGTCCTCATGACGCCCGACGGCCGCATGCTTTTCAAGGCGACCTACCTGCCGCCGCGCGGCGACGCCGCCCGCGGGGCGTCCATGGGGCTCGTCGGACTCCTGCAGGAGATCGACCGCCGCTGGCGCGACAACCGTGACGAGCTGACCTCCGCGCTCGATGAGCTCTCCGGGCAGGTCCGCAAGCACGAGGAATCCCTCACGCCGCAGGGGGGCGCGCTGCGAGCAGAGCTGATCGCCGCCGTCGCGGACGGGCTGAAGGCCGACTACGACGAGCGGCACGGCGGCTTCGGCGGCGCGCCGAAGTTCTTCACGGCCGCGGGGCTGAGGCTGCTGGCGACCCGCGCCTGGGCGGGCGACCGGCGCGCGCTGAAGATGCTCACCCACACGCTCACCCGGATGGCCCGCGGCGGAGTGTACGACCAGGTCGCCGGCGGCTGGCACCGCTACAGCGTGGACGAGCGGTGGCACGTCCCGCACTTCGAGAAGATGGCCTATGACAACGCAGCCCTGCTCGCGCTCTACGCCGACGCGGCCGGGTTGACGCGAAGCGAGCAGTTCGAGCGGGTCGCCCGCGAGACGCGCGACTGGGTCGGACGCGTGCTGACCGCGCCGGACCGGCGGGGCTTCTATGCCAGCCGGGACGCCGACGTGGGGCTCGACGACGACGGCGACTGGTTCACGTGGACGCCGGACCAAATCCGCCGCGCCGCCGGGGACGACGCGGAACTCGCGATCGCCGCGTACGGCGTGGACGAGTCGGGCGACGTTCACGGACGGCCGGGGCGGAACGTCCTGCACGTGGCGAAAACGCCCGAGCAGCTCGCCCATCTGCTGAACATGCCCACCGCGGAGGCGAACGCCGGACTGGATCGCGTGCGTGCAAAGCTGCTCGCCGCGCGAAAGCAGCGCCGGGCGCCGGAGGTGGACCGCACGTGCTTCGCGGACCTGAACGGGATGATGATCGACGCGCATCTCACGTTTGCCGAGCGGCTCGGCGACGACGACGCCTCCCGCCTGGCGCTGGACGTCCTCGACGCGCTGCTGGAGGACCTGTGGGACGAGCACGCCGGCTGCTTCGCCCACTTCCGCGAAGATGGGGAGCTGCAGCGCCCCGGGCTGTTCGCTGACCAGGCGTGGATGCTCCGGGCGCTGATCCACGCGTGCACCACGACGGGCGACGGGCGATACCTCGACGCCGCGCGACGCCCCGCAGATTTCATCCTCGCCCGGCTGACGGCCCACGACGGAGGCTTCCGCGAATCGCCCGACGCCGACCGCTCCGGCAGCGTTCACGCATGGCAGGACGCGCCGATCCGCTCTGCCTCATCGGTGGCGGCGCAGGCACTGGACGACCTGGCGCACCTGTCCGGTGAGACGGCATACGCGGACGCGGCCCGCCGGGCGCTGGAGGGCTTCGCCTCGGACGTCCGATCCGAATGGGGCACGTTCCTCGGCGGGTACGCCCTCGCGGTGGATCGCCGGCTGAACGGGCCGAGAAGTGTCGTCGTGGTCGGCTCGGCGGACGACGAAGCCTTCGAGGAGCTCCTCGCGGCCGGGGGACGCCGTTATCTGCCGGCCGGGTGGACGATCGGCCTCGATTCGGCGCGCGACGGATCGCGGAAGCTGCTGGATGCACTGGGCTGCGAGGCGCGGGAAGCCGCTATCGCTTACGTCTGCCACGGGCGAACCTGCATCGAGCCGGCGCACACGCCGCACGAGCTCGACGAGCGCATCGATCAGCTCCGCGCCCCGGCCGACTGAGCCGATCCCCTCGATGCCCCCTGCTACGCTCCCTGCACAGCGCCCGTCGCGGGAGAAAACCGCTCGTCCGTTTGTCCTCTGTCACGGCGAATCCTATGTTCCGTCCGGAGGGCAGCGGTTCAGGACAACGAGAGAGGCCGCGTCCGAACTGAGGAACGCACGCAAAGCGAGGGCAACCATGAACGCACACCGCATCGCCACCTTGACCATCGTCGCCGGGTGTCTGCTGTTTGCGCAGGCCGCCCCGGCCGGGGTGATCTACTACTCGGCCGAGGAATCGGGACATCCCGGCTTCTCCCACCTCTACAGCATCGACACGCTGAGCGGTCAGATCACCGACCGCGGCGTCATCCACGGACAGCGCTACGTCACCGATCTGGCGTTCGACTCCGACGGCACGCTGTACGGGGTCGGATGGAACAACCAGTTCGCGCTCGGCTCGTCGAAGCTGATGACGATCACGCCGGGCGACGCGAACAACCGTGCCGGATGGACCAACGTCCCCGTGCACCGCAGCGCGATGGACTGGTCGGTCAACTCGGCCGCCTTCGGCGCCGACGACTCGCTCTATGTCGCCAGCACCGACGGGAATTTCCAGAAGCTCCTGCCCCGCAACGACCGGCAATGGTACGTCGCGGAGTCCGCGGACCTGGGCTACGACGCCGACGGCGACCTGGCGTTCGGCGGCAACGGCATGCTCTACGCCGCCCTCGACGGCGGGAAAATCGCCGCGGTCGACACCTCCGACGGGAACGACTTCGGCGAGGTGTCGCTGCTGGCCGACACCGGGCGCGCGTCGCTCTACGGGCTGGCCTGCACGGACAACGCGCTGTACGCGTTCGCCAGCGACGGCAACTACGATTCCAGCGATCTGCTGCGGATCGACACGGACACCGGCGGAGTATCGCTCGTCGCGTCGCTGGACGTGAGCGTCTGGGGGGCCGCGTCGAGAGGCGGCGGCGGAACCCCCGTTCCCGAGCCGATCACGGCGTCGATGCTGATCGGCGGCGGCGCCGTTCTGCTGCTGCGGAGGCGCGCCAACCTTCGCACCGCCTGACGACGCCTGCACGAGGCGACGCGGCGCACGAACAGGTCTCCCCATCACAAGGCGCGGCGGTTCCGGTGAACCGGACCGTCGCGCCGCACTCTTGCGCCGGCGCCCTTCATCATTACGCTCACCGCCCCGCCGCCTGGATCTCCGCGTACTTCCTGCGCTTCTCCGCCCACAGGTCGGCGTCGGTCGGCTCGTAGGTGGTCGGCGTGAACGACGCCCGCATCACGTCGCGGATGTCGGAGGGCCTGCTCAGCACGCCCAGCGCCAGCGCCTGGGCGAGCGCGTTGCCCATCGCCGTGCACTGGTCGGCGCCGGCGTGGACCGGCACGCCGCACGCGTCGGCCGTCAGCTTGCACAGCAGCTTGTTGCGGATGCCGCCGCCGACCATGTAGATCGCCTCCGGACGCCGTCCCAGCAACTCGGCGATGGCGTCCATGCGGTAGTTGTACTCCAGCGCCAAGCTCTCCAGAACGGTGCGGACCAGCCGGGCCCGCGAGTCGCACGGCTCCTGCCCGGTCTTGCGCAGCAGCGCCTGGAGCGCCTCGGCCATGTCCGGCGGCGCCATGAGCGAATCGTCCGCGGCGTCGATGAGCGGCCCGCCCTCGACGGCCGACGCCTCCTGCGTCATCCGCTCGTAGTCCCACGGGTCGTCCGACGTGTCCCACTTGCGACGGAGCTCCTGGATCAGCCACAGCCCGGAGATGTTCCGCGCCAGGTACCACCCGCCGACGGTGTACTCGTTGGTGAAGCCCAGCTCGAGGCACCGCGGCGTGGCGACCGGACGGTCGATCAGCGAGCCGAAGATGCTCCACGTCCCGCAGCTCAGGAACGCCCAGTTGTCCCCTTCGGCCGGGACGGCGGCCACGGCGGCGGACGTGTCGTGCCCGCAGGTGGCGATCACGGGCGTCTCGCCCATGCCGGTCTGCTCGCGGACCTCCGCCGTCAGCGGGCCGATCTTCGTCGCCGGCTCGACCAGCCGGCCGAACATGCCCTCGGGCAGGCCGAAGCGGGAGATGATCTCCTTCGACCACGCGCAGTCGACGCCCATCAGGTTCGACGTGTTGGCGATGGACATCTCGCTGACCTTCTCGCCCGTCAGCAGGTAGTGGAACAGGTCCGGCATATTGAGGAAGGCGTCGGCGACGTCCAGCAGCGGCGAGCCGTCGCGCTGCATCGAGACGAGCTGGAACAGCGAGCTGATCGCCCACGGCTCGTAGGCGGTCAGGGCGAAGATCTCGTCGGTGGTCATCGTCCGGTCGGAGTATTCGTGGATGCCCTCGGTGCGGGAATCGCGATAGCCGACCGGGTTGCCCAGCAGCTTGCCGTCGCGCCCGAGCAGCCCGAAGTCCACGCCCCACGTGTCCACGCTGATCCCGGCAATCTCCGCGCGGGACTCGGCGGCGACGCGGAGCGACTCGAGGACCTCGGCGAACAGGAACGGCACGTCCCAGTGCAGCGTGCCGGCGAGGCGGACCGGGCGGTTCGGCCAGCGGTGCAGCTCGCTCATCTCCACCCGGTCGCCCTTGAGCGAGACCAGCTCGGCCCGGCCGCTCTCGGCCCCGAGGTCCAGCGCGAGGAACTGTTTCGCATCGGCCATGGCGTCGGTCTCTCCCTGCTTGGGTTCAGGCGTCCTTTCCGCTGGCGCGGAGTTTAGCAACTTCGTGCTTGCGGAGCATGCGGTACCGTCCGATTTTCACGCCCCGATCGTCGATCGGGCCGATCGCCCGCCGATGCAGGCGCCGCACCTTGTGCCCGAGACGGGCGAGAATCCGGCGGATCTCGCGGTTGCGCCCCTCGCGCAGCGTGATCTCCAGCAGCGTCTCCTTCGGGCTGCTGCGGAGGACCTTGACGGCCGCCCCGTGCGTGGGCTTCCCGTCGAGGAAGGTCTTCGCCTTGAGCGTCTCGATCTCGCCCTCGCTCAGGCGGTCGTCCACGCGGACGACGTAGGTCTTCGGCACCTCGTGGCTGGGGTGGGTCAGGTGCTGGGTCAGCCCGCCGTCGTCGGTGAGCACGAGCAGTCCGGTGCTGTCGGCGTCCAGCCGACCGACGCAGTAGATCCGCCGGTCGATCTCCGGGACCAGGTCCACCGCCCGCGTCCTGCCCCGCGGATCGCTCTGCGTGCACACGACGCCCCGCGGCTTGTTGAGCAGGACGTAGGTCTTCCGCTTCGGCGGACCCGGGACGCGCCGTCCGTCGACCCGGACGTCGTCGCCCTCGTCCACGAACACCGGCAGGTCGCGGACCCTCTCGCCGTTGACGGTCACCCGCCCCGCCAGCACCAGCTCCTCGGCCTTGCGGCGCGAGGCGATGCCCGCGCGGGACAGAACTTTCTGTATCCGCTGACCGCTCATGAGGCCTCGGGGAGCGTCACTTCAAGCCATTCGCACGTCCCGTCGCAGGCGACGTGCGCCCCGTCCAGGGCGGCGGGAACCAGCACCGTCCGACCGGCCGCGAGCGGCGTCTCCGGCTCGACGTCGCCGTTGTGCCGGATCGCGCAGGCCCCGGCGCATCGCAGCATCATCAGCGCCGCACACCGCCCCGCCGGCAGATCGCGCCGCCCCGATTCCACGTGCCGCTTCGACACCGCGAAGAACTCCGTCTCCAGAAGCGTCTCGCCCTCGGCGCCCGGCGGCTCGTCCGCGGGCGGCTCGAAGTGTATGCACTGCATCGACCGCTCGACGTGGATCTCGCGCCCGCGGCCCCAGTCCGTCACGCGGTAGGTCGTGTCCGACGGCGTCTGCACCTCCGCGACGACCAGCCCCGGTCCCAGCGCGTGCACCGTCCCGGCCGGGAGGTAGTGGAACTCGCCGGTCTCGACGTCATATCGCCGCACGCACTGCTCGACGGCATCCTCGTCGATGGCGCGGCGGAACTGCTGCGGCGTCACGCCGTCGGCGACGCCCTTGTAGATGTACCCGTCGCGGCTCTCGACGAAGTACCAGCACTCGGTCTTCAAGGCCGCGTCGCCGCCGATCTCGCGGACCGCCTCGGCGTCCGGATGGACCTGGAGGGAGAGGATGTCGTTGGCGTCCAGCAGCTTGAGCAGCAGCGGGAACCGCCCGTCGGGCATGGGCGAGGCGGGCCCGAGCAGGTCCGCCCCGAGCTCGCGGGTGAGCTGCGTCAGGTGCGTCCCCGCCGCCGGGCCGTTGAGAACGGTGCTGACGCCCTCGGTCAGGTCGGCCAGCTCCCAGCTTTCGCCGATCGGCTCGTCGCCGGGCAGGTCGCGTCCGAAAAGGCGATCAAGGTTCCGTCCGCCCCAGATCTTCGGAACGTAGATCGGCTGGAATGTGAAGGTATAGACGTTCATGGCTCCTCTCGGGAGTATTCGTTCTCGCTCAGGCGATTGTACGCGCCCGCGAGCCCGCCGCCACGACTTTGCGCCACCCGACCGCGGGCGGCCGGCGTCTCCGCTTGCGACGCCCCCCGGCCGCGCATAGACTCATCCGGTACCCCGACGCAGCTCTATCCGAGAAAGGTTCACCATGACAGACGCGCCGCAGGGCAAGCCGACCATCACGTACGAGGACTTCACGAAGCTGGATCTCCGCATCGCGAAGGTCGTCGAGGTGGCCGATCACCCCAACGCCGACAAGCTCATCGTGCTGCAGATCGACCTGGGCGACGAGCGTCGGCAGATCATCGCCGGGCTCAAGGAATACGTCGCCCCCGAGAGCCTGCTCGGCAAGGAGATCGTGGTCGTCGCCAACCTCGCGCCCCGCAAGATGCGCGGAATGGAATCCAACGGCATGCTGCTGGCCGCATCGCACGGCGACGGCGACCGCGGCAACGTGGTCGTCCTGACGACGGACGAGCCCGTCCCGCCGGGCGCGATCGTGTCGTAGGGCGCCCGGTGTGCGACATACTTTGGTGGCAGCCGATAAGCGCTTTTGCTTCCCCGTCTTACGCCAGGAGGAAAGGAGAAAGTAGAGAGGAGACCGCGGGAGAC
>CAZADC010000069.1:0-8940 GCA_964483755.1 uncultured Planctomycetaceae bacterium
ATCGGCGCGACGGCCGCGGCGTACCACGGGGCGAGCTTCCTGTGCTACGTCACGCCGTCGGAGCACCTGTCGCTGCCGACGCCGGAGGAGGTCCGGGCGGGATGCATCGCCTACAGGATCGCCGCGCACGCCGCCGACGTCGCCCGCGGGCTGCCCGGCGCGCGGGACCGCGACGACGCGATCTCCGAGGCGCGGGCCGCGTTCGACTGGCCGCGGCAGTTCGAGCTGGCGTTCGATGGCGAGCGGGCGAGGGAGATCCGCCACCGCGACCTCGAGCCGGGTGCGGACTACTGCTCCATGTGCGGCGAGCGGTGGTGCGCGATGCGCATCAGTCGAAACCTCCGCGACGCGGCACGGAAGGGCTGAACCGCCGCCTACCAGTACGGCGTGATGTCCGGGTCGGCCGACATGTCGATCCGTCCGTCCCGGTCGTACTGCTGGTTGTGCCAGAACCCGTTGAGGGTCATCACCGGCCGGCGGGCGCGGGCGAGACGGTCGAGCAGCCGACGCTGCATGTCGACAAGCACGTCGGCGCAGGCGGGGTCGTCGGCGCGGCTGGTCAGCTCCCACGGGTCCTCGACCTGGTCGTAGAGCTCGTCGGGCTGTCCGTCGATGTTCGCGACGTACCGCCATCGCGGCGTCGCCAGCGCCTTGCGCCAGGGGTTCTCGGTCAGGGCGCTGTCGCGGATCGGCTCGTCGGCGCCGGCCAGGAGACTCGCGAAGCTCCGCCCCTGCACGTGGTTGGGAATCTCCAGGCCGGCCAGCTCGCAGAGCGTCGGGAACACGTCGACGGCCTCGACGATCCGCTCGCACACACCGCCGGCGGCGACGGAGCGCGGGAACCGGACGATCAGCGGAATGCGGGTGATCGCCCGCGTCGAGATGCCGCCGCACTTCTCGAATCGGCCGTGCTCGCCGGCGTAGTCGCCGTGGTCGGCCGAGTAGATGATGATCGTGTCCTCCAGCTCGCCGCGCGACTCCAGCTCGGCGAGGATCGTGCCGATTCCCCAGTCCACCTGGCTGACGAGGCCGAGATAGTTCGCCACGGTCCGTCGGAGGCGCTGTTCGTCCGGTGCGTCGAGGGCTTCGCCGGCGGGCGGCAGGTCGATTTCGTCCGGTGAATACATGTCCGCGTACGGATCGGAGGGCGTGTAGGGCTGGTGCGGCCGGGCGAAACTCACCCACGCCATCCACGGCGCGTCGTCGTTCCCGCGGTCGGCGGGCTCGCCCTGGTTTCGCAGGAACCGGAGCGTCTGCTTCGCCAGCGCCGCCTCACAGGAATGCTCGAGCGGGATCGCCGACGCTTCGCCGGGCCGGCGATGGTTGAAGGCGCGGTTGTCGTTCGCGTCGTACAAGCCGGCGCCTTCGAGGTACTTGGGATACTCGATGAACTCGTCGTAGACGAACTGGCAGTCGCGCTCGATCCAGTACCGCGGCGTGTGCAGCTTGCCGAGCGCCCCCGTCCGGTACCCGGCCTCGCGGAAGTACCGGTGCATGCTCGTCATCGGCTGGACCGGGTCGGGGCCGTACAGCCCGTAGTACCCGTGCGTGGACGGATACAGGCTCGCGAGGAAGCTGATGCGGCTCGGCGTGCAGATGGGGTTCTGCGTCCACGCGCTGGTGAATCGCGTTCCCTCGTCCGCCAGGCGGTCGAGATGCGGGGTCCGCACGTCCGGGTGGTCCGCGCAGCCGAGGCAGCGGGCGTTGTGCTGGTCGGAGAAGAGGAAAAGGACGTTGGGGCGTCGGCGCTTCATACGGTGCTCCGTTTCTGACGGGTTGTCTGAGAGCCGGACAGCGTCTCCCGATCCGGGCATGGGAGCCGTGGCGGCGGGCCAGTGGGCATCCTAACCGCTCGCCGGGGGTGTGCAAATGGTCCCGGTGCGGTGCGTCCCGGCGCGAATCGCGCGTTCGATTCGGCCTGCCCGGAGCCGGTCGGACAGCAGGCGGTCGGGTGCTGCGGCGCCCACGACGCGAGGCCCGCTCGATCTGCAGGTGTCGCCCCTGCAGACGGCGGGTGGCATGCGCTGCGCGGGCATGGCTGTTTCGCGGCGCGGACCCAATGTCGCCCTTTCAGGGCTCCCCATTGCACCCCCGACGCCCCAGGGCAGCGGCCTTCGGCCTTGCCCTGGGCTATGTTACTCCGGCCCCTTCAGGGCCGGTACAGCAACAGAAGATATTCTCGGGGTTGGTACAGCAACAGACGATGTCCTCAGGAGCCGTACAGCAGCAAAACGGCATCCCCAGGGACCGGTACAGCGACAGACGATGTCCTCAGGGCCGGTATGGCAACAAACGATGTTCTCAGGAGCGGTACACGGACAGACGACATCCTCAGGGCCGGTACAGGGACAAACGACGTCTTCAGGACCGGTGCGATGATCGCGGACGCGGGAGCCGGCGGGCGCTTCTTCAAGGCCTGAAAGGCCGCTATGCGCAAGCCCGGGGCGCAGGCCGCGAGCCGGCGAGCGGCCGAAGCCCCGGGAAACCGGCGTCGTGGGATGAGCCCTGAAGGGGCGACACACGAACCAACCGCCCATCCCCGCGGCCGCATGTCAACAACCACAGCACACGGCGAAGCGCGAGGCGGCGTGGGCGCTTCGATCGACTCAGGCCGAGCAGATGCGCCGCGCCTGGTGACCGCTCACAGCTCCGGCAGCTCCTGGTCGACGAGTTGCTCCGGCGAATCGTCGAGCGGCGCGGCCGGGCGGTCGCGGCGGAGCAGGAGCGTCGGCTTGAAGCGTCCGAACAGGGCGATGCAGCGGAAGATCGCCAGGGCGAACGCGCCGGTGACGAGCCCGCCGACCGCGGCCGTCAGGGCCTTCGTCACCAAGGACACGACCACCTGCATCTCCGCGCCGAAGGGCCCGAGCTGCGAGACGTAATGATACAGCAGCACGATGATCGCCACGCCCAGCACGAGCGGCGCCGTCCAGAGCAGGATCATCAGCCAGCAGATGGCGAATTCCCGCCCCGACCGCCATGCGGCGCGGGCGACGTCGATCGGGTTGGCCCACCCGCCGCGGTTGGGCGAGCCGGCCGCCAGCAGGGCCACCGGCAGCAGCGGAAGGCCGATCAGCGTCGCGCCGTAGATCAGCAGGACGACGACCACCTTCACGCCGGTCAGGAGGAACAGGGGGCTGAACGGGTCGGGCGCCTTCGGCGCGTGCTGGCGCCGCCCGGCCGCCTCGGGAATCGTGCTGAGCAGGTACTCCATCCAGTACGCGAACAGCACGAAGCCGAGCAGCCCGCCGACGGCGTGAATCGCGAGGCGGTACTCGCCGAGCGCGTCGCCGTAGAAGCCCATCGCCTCGCCCGCCCCGGCCGCGACGAACGTCGCGAACGTCAGCAGGAGGACCATCCACAGCAGGCCGGCGGGGTTGCTGATGGCGTATCCGCCGGCCGAGAGGCTCTGGGCGGCGAGCGGGTTCAGCGCCGCGCTGGGAGCGGGCGCGCCGCACAGCCCGCAGGCGTCGGCATCGGCGGGGACGCGCGCGCCGCAGGTGGTGCACTTCACGTCCGTCGGCTCGTCGCGCTCGGCCACGAACGCCAGCAGGAAGGCGATGATGAACCCGCCGATCCAGCCGACCCCCCCGCCGACGTACGCCCCGAGGACGCGGTTGCCGACGGCGAGCCCCGCGCCGGCGGCCGCCCCGGCCGCGACGCCCACTACGCCCAGGACGAAGATCGCCGCCATCGCGGGGCGGCTGGCGAGCACGTCGCCATCGGCGGGCGGCATTTGCTCCAGCTCGAACAGCTCGTCGGCCGCGAGGGCGTCCTCGACGTCGAGCAGGGACGCGTCGTCGAAACCGGCGCCCTTCGCAGCTTCACTCTCCGCCGGCCCGTCAGCAGGAGCGGCGCCGGGCGACTTGCCTTCCCCCGGCTGCCCGGCCTCCTCCTCTTCGACCAGCTCGAGATCGTCCGGCAGGTCGCTGATCGACCGGTCGCGTGGCGCTCTGGTCCGCTCCTCGGCCGGAAGCTCGATGTCCTCCGCGTCCAGCAGCCCCAGGTCGTCCGTCCGGTCCTCGTCCGCCGGGGCGGTTTCCGCGGGTTGCTGCGGCTCCTGAGCGGGCGGCTCCTTCTCGCCCGGCGCCTCGTCGGCCAGCTCCAGCTCGTCGGCGTCGGTCGAAGGCTCGGCCGGTTCGGCGGGAGGTCCGGGCTTCGGCGGGCGCTTTTCGGGCGGAACAGTCGGTTCCTGTTCGGCGGCGCCGGCGGGTTCTCGTGAGGTCGATTGCGCCGGCGGCTCGCCGGCGGCGGGCTTCGCCGTCCCTCCCTCGCCGACGACCTGCACCGTCCCGCACGAGGGGCAGCGGATCTTCTTCCCGGCCGCGTTCTCGGGCACGTCCAGAAGCTCGCCGCACTCCGGGTTGGTGCACATCGCCAGGATGGCCACGTCGTGGTCCCGCCTCGTGGAAGGGTCAGTAGTTCTGGAGTACGCCCTCGGCGACTTCCTCGTCGATGGCTCCCTCGTCGCGCAAAGCCTCGACCGACGTCCGCATCGGGATCATGCCTTGCTTGCTCCCGGTGTGAATGATGTTGCGGAGCATGAACGAGTCGCGGTGGCGGATGATGTTCTTGACCGCGTCGGTCGCCAGGAGCACCTCACACGCCACGCGCTTCCCGCCGTCGGTCGAGGGGAGCAGCTCCTGGTGGATCACGCCGCGCAGGGCGCCGGCGAGCAGGAATCGCAGGTGTATCTGGTCCTCGGCCGGGGCATAGCTGAGCAGGCGCTCGAGCAGTTTGTCGATGCTGATCACGTGCAGCGTCGAGAGCACGAGGACGCCCGTCTCGGCCGCCGTGAGGGCGATCTTGATCGTTTCGTAATCGCGCATCTCTCCGATGGCGATGACGTCCGGGTCCTGGCGCAGCGCCGCCCGCAGCCCGCTGTAGAAGCTCTGCGTGTCGCGCCCGACCTCCCGCTGGCGGACGATGCTCTTCTTGTTGACGTGCACCGTCTCGATGGGGTCCTCGATCGTCACGATGTGCCGACGGCTGTGCGTGTTGACCTCGTCGATCATGCCCGACATCGTGGACGTCTTGCCCTGGCTGGTGCTGCCGGTAATGAGGATGAGCCCCTTGGTCGCCTTGGTGAGCTCGCGGACGACCGGCGGGACCTTGAGGGCGTCCAGCGAGTCCGCCTGCTCGGGCAGGATGCGGATGACGATCCCGACGGCCTGATCGTTCAGCGAGATGTTCACGCGGTAGCGTCCCTCGCCGTCGGTGACCATCATGTCGTAGTCGAGCTGGGAGCGGAACTCCGCATACTGCTCGTCGGTGAGCAGGTCGCGCGCCATGCGCTCCGACAGCTCGGGCGTGACGGTCCCCGCCGTCGAAGGGATCAGATCCTTGCCCACGCGGAAGAGGATCGGCGCGCCCACGCACACGTGGATATCGCTCGCCTTCTTCTGACGGGCGAGGCGGACGAGTTTCTTCGTTCCGGCTGTCAGCATGATGGACGGTGCCCGCTTCCCGCGCCGATGCGCGCCGGCGACGCCCGCCGCCGGCCGACCCGCGCCGCAACTCACTGTAAGCGCTGCACGCGCGTCATGGCAAGGCCGAGCGCCTCCCGCGCCGGTCGCTTCCCGTTGCCAATCGCCCCGGCGCGCCGTATCCTCCCCTGCCCACAGCGTGAAACACAAGGAGCCCCCATGAGCGAAGGCAAATCCGCCACCGGACGCACGCTGGGCGCCCTCGCCGCCGGCGTGGTGCTCGGCGCCGTGATCGGCGCCGGGCTGATCTACCTCGTCCTGCACACGCGCGGCGGCGCCGCGGAGCGGACCGCCGCCGTCCGCAGCGCGTGCGCCGCGAACGTGTCGTCGATCGCCAAGGCGATCTCCGAGTACGAGGCCGACCACGACAAGCTCCTCCCGGCTGACTACACGAGCCTCGACGGCGTCGCCGCCGACGAAACGCACTGTCCCGGCGTGGAGGCCGACAATCGGCCGGACTACGTCTACATTCCCTTCGGGCGGCACGACTACTTCGGCGACACGATCCTGCTGTTCGAGCTGCCGATCCACCACGCGCAGGCCCGGGCGAACGCCGTGAACACCGCCTACGAGATGATCGAGATCGACGAGCCCGGCGTGCTGACCAGCCGGCTGAATCGCACGACGGAGTACCTCGCGATCAAGCGCCGGCGCATCGCGGCGCGGCAGGAGGACGGATCATGAGCGGCCGTCGCGAAACCCCGCCGCACGTCTGGGGCGCCCTGATCGGTGTCGTGCTGACGGTGGGCGTCGCTTACCTGCTCGGCGTGTTCACCGCGACGGACACGGAATTCCGCCCGGCGTATACGCTCGACGAGGACGGGCTGCGGCGTCTGCATGACGCCGTCGAGGAGTACGCCCGCATCAATCGCGTCCGGCCGGAGCGTTTGAAGATGCTCGTCGACGCCGGACTGCTGGCCGAGCGGGAGCTGTTCGACCCCCGCCGTGATTCGATCCCGGAGATCGGGCGGATCAGCCGTCGTTACGAGTCCGGTCCGGACGCGCTGTATGTCGCCGCCGTCGAGCCCACGGACCCGGGCGACCTGGTCCTGCTCGTCCAGGTGGCGGTGCGGGCCGAGGGCGACGCCTTCGGCGTCATCCGCAACGACGGGACCCACGAGGAGCTCTCGCCCGCGGAGCTCACGGCGGAGCTCAACCGGACGTTCAGGTACATCGACGGCAAGCTGCGCGCGGAGGAGTGAACATGGCGCTGTGCACGATGCACTTCGGAAGCGGCTCGCTCGGCAAGCAGGAGGCGATGAACGTAATCGTCCCCGACGGCCGGGGACCGTACCCCGTGCTGTACCTGCTGCACGGGCTCAGCGACGACTACACCATCTGGTCTCGCCGCACGAGCATCGAGCGGTACCTTGAAGGCCGCGGGCTGATCGTCGTCATGCCCGACACGCACCGGTTCTTCTACGTCAACGACCCCCGCCCCGGCGGGCTCGCCTACGAGGACCACCTGCTCAGGGACGTGATCGGCACGGTGGACAACACGTTCCCGACGATCCGAAGCCGTCGGTCGCGGGCGGTCGCCGGGCTCAGCATGGGCGGGTACGGCGCGATGATGATGGGCCTGCGCCACACGGACAAGTTCAGCGCGGCCGTGTCGCATTCGGGCGCGTTCGGCTTCGCGCAGGCGGACTTCGCCGAGCGGCTGAGCATTCCCGACGCCGCGGCGCTGTCCGAGGCGCTGCCCGCGCCCGAATATGACGTATTCGAACTGGCGAAGCGGCACGCGGACAGGCGGTCGCGGGTGGCGCTGCGGTTCGACTGCGGAACGGACGACTGGCTGCTGGACGTCAACCGGCGCTTCCACGCCCACCTGGACGAACTCGGCATTCCGCACGAGTACGCCGAGCATCCCGGTGGGCACGGGTGGGACTACTGGGACGTCCACGTCCGCGAGACGCTGGACTTCGTGTGCAATCACGTTCGGAAGAAGTGACGACTCGCCGCGCGACCTCAAGCGGGACCCCACCATGAGCAAGACGAGCTTCCTGATCTTCTGCACGGACCAGATGCAGTCGGCGATGCTGGGCTGCAACGGGCACCCGATGGTCCGCACGCCGAACATCGACGCGCTGGCCGGCGAGGGCGTGACCTTCCGGCGCGGCTACTGCAACAACAACGTCTGCATGCCATCGCGGGCGACGATGATCACCGGCATGACGCCGCGCCAGCACGGACTGCTGACCAACGGAAACTGCCTGCCGGAGAGCGTCCCGACCGTCACCGGCGCGCTGCTGGAGCGCGGGTACCGGACCTGCGCGGCCGGCAAGCTGCACCTCCAGCCGTTCGGCGGGATGGCGTGGGACGAGTCGGGCTTCTCCTGGGAGCAGGGCGCCGCGTGGCGGGACGGGCGCGTCGACTCCCTGCCTTCGCCGTACTACGGCTTCGAGACGACCGACTACGTCGGCGGGCACGTCAACTACTGCTTCGGCGACTACGGCAACTGGCTGCGGCGCGAGCACCCCGGCGTCTGGGAGCGGTATCAGCGGGACAGCGCGTACGTCCAGGTCGGCGGCGCGTGGCGGATGGACGTCCCGGCCGAGCTGCACTACAATCACTGGATCGCCGACCGGACGATCGACTTCCTGCGCGGCGTCGGCGACGAACCGTTCTTCCTGTTCTGCTCGTTTCCCGACCCGCACTTCCCGTTCGCCGCGACCCGTCCCTACAGCGAGATGTACGACCCCGCCGACGTGCCACTGTGTGAGACCTGGCGGGTCAGCGAGGAGCCGCACGCCTGGCTGACGGAGTACCGGCGGCTGACCGGAAAGGACCGGCCGCTCGACGAGGCCGAACTGCGCGAGAGCACGGCCCAGACCTTCGGGATGATCACGCACGTTGACGAGAACATCGGGCGCGTGATGGAGGCGCTCCGGGCGGCCGGGCGGGACGGGGACACCGTCGTCGCCGTCATCGCCGACCACGGCGAATACCTCGGCGCCCACGGGCTGATGCACAAGAGCGTCTACCCGCTCGAACCGCTGCTGCGCGTGCCGTTCGTGTGGCGGCCGCCGGGAGGCATGCCCGCCGGCAGGGCCGTGAACGACACGGTGAGTCTGCTGGACGTCGTGCCGACGGTCTGCGACTACACCGGCGTCGATCCGTCGCATTTCGACATGCGGGGCCTCGGCGAGGGCGGCAGGCCGGCGCTGCCAGGACGGTCGCTGCGCGGGTACTTCGAGGGCGACGATCCGCCGCCCGCGCCGGCGCTGGTCGAGTACGACGAGGACTTCCATGCGGGCGCTCCCCTGACGCGCATGCGCGGGCTTGTCGACGGGCGATACAAGCTCATCACGTGGGGCGGGGTGGACGAAGGGCTGCTGATCGACCTGGAGGACGACCCGCTGGAGCTGACGAACCTGTGGGATTCACCCGCTCATGGGGACGTCCGCGACGCGATGGTCCGCCGGCTGCTCGACCGATTGACGCTCACGGAGCG
>CAZADC010000069.1:8950-12351 GCA_964483755.1 uncultured Planctomycetaceae bacterium
CGTGAAGCAACTCGGCTTCGTGCCCGCACCCACGTCCCATCGTCGTTGAGATACGCTTCCTGACGGGAGCACGGCGCCGTCTGAGATTGACACGGCGCGTGGGTTGCCACGCACCATGTTCCCGGGCGCCGCGGCGCCTGTCACTCGCTCGCCAGTGCGGCCAGGGCCTCGTCGCTCCCGATCAGCAGCAGGACGTCGCCGGGCTTGACGACGCTGTCTGGCATCGGCACGGAGATCACGAATTGGCGCGTCCGCGTCTCGCCGTCTTCGGATTCCTCCACCGTCCGCCGGATCGCCACCACGTTCACCTTGTACTTCCGTCGTATGGCGAGATCCTCCAGCGTCCTGTTGTGGAAATCCTTCGGCGCGGCGACCTGGGCGAGCGAGTACCCCTCGGCCAGCTCGATCTGCTCGATGATGGCGGGCGCCACGAGCCGGTTCCGCCACCGCTCGGCCGACTCGCTTTCGGGGTTGACGATGTCGTCGGCCCCCGCCTTGGCGAGGATCGACCCGCGGATGGTCGTCTGCGCCCGGCTGATGACGCGCGGCACGCCCATTTCCTTCAGCAGCGCCGTCGTGAGCACGTTCGCCTCGAAGTTCGTCCCGATGCCCACCACCGCGACGTCCACCTTGTCGATGCCCTGCGCCTCCAGCGCCTCGCGGTCCGTGCTGTCGAGGCACACCGCCAGGCTCACGCTGTCGCGGATCCTCTCCACCAGGTCGCGATCGCTGTCCACGGCGATCACCTCGGCGCCCGCTTGCGCCAGCAGCTTCGCGAGCCGGCTGCCGAAGCGTCCCAGTCCTATCACGGCGAATTGGTCCATGGTCGTCACCCGAGCAGCACATCTTCGGTGGGATAGTTGTACCGCAGCGGTCTGAGCCC
This sequence comes from uncultured Planctomycetaceae bacterium, assembly GCA_964483755.1. Taxonomy (GTDB): domain Bacteria; phylum Planctomycetota; class Phycisphaerae; order SM23-33; family SM23-33; genus CAZADC01. The sequence goes on from CAZADC010000069.1 coordinate 9,834, forward strand.
GCTGGTCAGCGCCACCAGTAGTGTCAGCGGGCCCACGCGCCCGATGAACATTGCCGCGATGATCACCGACTTGCCGGGTACGTTCAATCGGTTCGTCACCCCCGTCGACAGCCCGACCGTCCCGCACGCGCTGCACGCCTCGAACAGGACGTCGATGAACGCCTCCCCCCGCAGCACGACGCTCAGCAGCAGCGTCACGGTCGCGACCAGCGCGAAGTACAGCAGCCCCAGCGTCACCGCACGGCGGAACAGCGGCGCCGCCACGCTCCGCCCGAATGCCTCGATCTCCCCGCGCCGGCGGATCATGCACCACGCCGCGAGCACCAGCAGCGCGAAGGTCGTCGTCTTCATTCCCCCGGCCGTGCTGGCCGGACTCCCGCCGACCACCATCAGCCCGCACATCCACATCTTGCCCGCGTTGGAAAGCTCGTCCATGTCGATCGTGTTGAACCCGGCCGTCCGCGCCGTGATCGACTGGAAGACGGCCGCCCGGACGCGCTTCGCCGGCGGCAGGTTCCGCCAGTCTCTCGCGGCCGCCTCCTCCCGGCGCACCTGCCGGTTTACCGTCTCGTGCCGCCCGACGTGCGGCGTCTCCGGGCCCCACGGCTCAACCGCCGGCAGCACCACCGCCCCGACGACAATCGCCGCTCCGCTGGTCAGCAGCACCAGGCGCGAGTGCAGCGCCATCCGCGGGCGCAGCTGGTCGGTGAACCGTCCTTCCGGGCGGCGGCGGACCCGCCGCCACCACCGCCGCACGTGCTCCCATCCCCAGCGCGTCGTCTCCTGGAGCACCGGAAAGCCCAGCCCGCCCAGCACGATGAGCGGCGCCATCACGCCTATGATCTGCCAGTGCTCGCGAAGCGGGACGGCCCAGCCCTCCTTCACCCCGGCCGCCATGTTCCGCGAGTAGAGCGAGAAGCCCGCGTTGCAGAAGCTCGATACGCTGTGGAACACGCTGTCCCAGATCGCCGTCGCGGGCGTCGGCACGCGCCCGCCTCGCGGCGCCGAAAACGCCGGGTACAGCAGCACCGCCCCGACGGCCTCGAGGAGGAACGTCGTCAGGATCACGAAGCTCACCGTCCGACCGATCCGTCCGATGCCCCCGCCGGTGATCGCCTCGTCCAGCGTCTGGGCGGTCCGGAAGCTCAGCCCCCGACCCATCAGCATCAGCACCATCGTCCCGAACAGCATGATCCCCAGCCCGCCGAGCTGGATCAGCGTCAGGATCACCACCTGACCGAACATCGTCCAGTCCCGCCCCGTGTCGCGGACGATCAGCCCCGTCACGCAAGACGCGCTGGTCGATGTGAACAGGGCGTCCACGTAGTACACCGTCGCCCCCTCCGGCGACGCGGTCGGGAGCATCAGCAGCCCCGACCCCGCGAGGCACAGGAACACGAAGCTGCCCGCCAGCAGCCACGTCGGGTGCCAGCCCCGCTCCGCGAAGTGCACGTTCAGCCCGACGCCGCGGAGGACGACCGTCAGGAAGAGGTATGCCTGGGTGATGACGACGTAGAACGTCCCGGCCGACATGACGCCGTGGTACCCGCCGTACAGCCAGAAGCTCAGCGCAACCGCCACGCCCGCCAGCGCGATCAGCAGGAAGTCCAGCCAGTTCTCGCGGAGGTAGTCGCCGCGGCTGCGGGCGAGCAGCAGGCGGGCAAGTCGGTCGAAGACGAACACGCCGACGATGACCGTCTCGGCCGTGCGCAGCAGCGAGAGGCTCACCGGCGGGCGGCGGAAGCCGTACTCGAGCACCAGCGCCGCCACGGCCGCCAGTCCCGCGGCCGCCAGGACAACGTTCAGCACGCCGATCGCCACGCGCCGCCCGTCACGACGCGCCGGGATGTTCGACCGACCGTCCATGGGCGCCCATCGTACACGCTCCCCGCACCGCAAGCACCCCTGCACCCACGACCCGGCGGGCGCGGTGCCATGTTTCCCTTGGGAAACATGCTCATTCCGAGCTCCGCTTGTCGGCGGACCGAGCGTCGTTGGCACCACGACGGGGCGCGGGATGCTCTGCCTTCGCAGCTTCAACGGGATCGAAACGTAAGGCCCACGTCGATCGGCGTTGGAGCATGCTTCCTGAAGGAAGCATGGCGCCGACCGCCCGGCGAAGCATGGCGCCGCGTGGCGCTCTATTTCCTGTACACCTCGTCGGGGTCGAAGAGCTTCTCGTCGGTGATTTCCCACTCGCCGTCGTCGGTCAGGCGACGGTAGAAGCACGAGCGGTACCCCTCGTGGCAGGCCGCCCCGTGCTGGACGACCTCGATAACCAGCGTGTCCTTGTCGCAGTCGGTGCGGATCGCCCGGACCTCCTGCGTGTGCCCGGACGACTCGCCCTTCATCCAGTACTTCCGACGGCTGCGCGACCAGAAGTGCGTCTTGCCGGTGCGGATCGTGTCCCGCAGGGACGCCTCGTTCATCCACGCCATCATCAGCACGCGCCCGTCCTCGGCGTCCACGCAGATCGCCGGAATCAGCCCGGCCTCGTTGTACTTCAAACCCTTCACGC
>CAZADC010000070.1:0-742 GCA_964483755.1 uncultured Planctomycetaceae bacterium
AACGCCCTGCTCAAGACGCTGGAGGAACCGCCCGAGCACGTGAAGTTCATCTTCGCCACGACCGAGGCGGAGAAGGTCCCCGCGACGATCCTCTCCCGCTGCCAGCGATTCGACTTCCGCAACATCGCCACCCGACGCATCGCCGATCACCTCGCCGGCATCTGCGAGTCCGAGAACGTGGAGGCGGACGACGACGCGCTGTTCCGCATCGCCCGCGCCGCGGCCGGGTCCATGCGCGACGGGCTCAGCCTGCTGGACCAGGTCCTCGCCGGCGCCGACGCCGTGAGCGCAGAAGACGTCATCCGCATCCTCGGCACCCCGCCCGACGAGCGGATCGTGCGGATCGTTTCCGGCGTGGCGGAAGGCGACGCGGCGGCGGCGCTGACCGAGCTCGGCGCCGTGCTGGACGGCGGGGTCACGCTCTCGGCCGCCGTGGAGGCGATCGGCGATGCACTGCGGAACATGCTTATCGTCTCGACCTGCGGAGGCGACAGCGAGCTGATCGAGCTCCCCGAGGCGCAGCGCAAGGCGATCGCCGACCTGGCGGAAGGGTTCTCGACACCCGCGCTGGTCCACGCGGTGGGGCTCTGGCAGAGCGTCACGCGGAACGTCCGCGGCTCGAGCGTCGCGCGGGCGCTCGTCGAGGCCGGGCTGGTCCGCCTGGCTGCCGCCGATCAGTTCGTCGATCCGGGAAGCCTCATCGAGCGCCTGGAAGCGCTCGCCTCGGGCGCCCCCGCGTCGG
>CAZADC010000070.1:752-12325 GCA_964483755.1 uncultured Planctomycetaceae bacterium
GGAAGGCGGCAAAAAAAAAAGCTGAGCGCTGATCGCACCTCGACCGCCGCGCCGCAGAACGTAGAACAGAGCCGCCCCGTCGTTTCGGCCAACACGCCCGCTTCCGCGCCGCCGCGAAGCATACGATGGGAACCGGACTGGCTGAAGCGCAACTGGACGGACGTGGTCGCCGGGCTCGACGGGCCCGGACAGAGCCGGCTCGCCGGCGCGCTTCGCCCGGCCGAGGTGGCGGACTTCGCCGCCGACGTGCTCACGCTGCGGTACGACGAGGCCCACGAGAACGTCCGGCTTCAGGCCGACGGGCCGCTGAGGGATGGGATCATCGCGGCGCTGACCGCCTTGGCGGGGCGGGCGATCGAGTGTCACTTCGTCGCCGGCGGGTCGGGTAACGGCGTGGCGCCCCCGACGGTTCACCGCGCCCTCAGCACGGCCGAGAAGACCGAACTCAGCAGGGATCCCGCCGTACGGAAGGTGATGGAGCTGTTCGACGGCGACATCGCGGACATGACCCGCGTCGTCGCGCCGCCGACCGCCGTCAACGGCGACGAGACGCTGGACAGTGAGAATGACGACCGGTAGCGTCCCGGCCTCGGCCGGACGACAGCCAAGGAGATGAGATGTTCGGAGACCTGGGCAAGATGATGAAGCTGGCCGGACAGATGAAGAGCCGACTGCCCGAGATGAAGGAGAAGCTTGCGGAGACGACCTACACGGCCGAGGCGGGCGGGGGCGTGGTGTCCGCCACCGTGAACGGACGCCTGGGCATCGAGGGGCTCACGATCGACCCCGAGCTGCTCGCCGACGCCCAGACCGATGCGGCGATGCTCGAGGACCTGATCACCGTCGCGGTGTCCGCCGCTCAGCGGAAGGCGACCGAGGCGGCCGCCGAGGCGATGAAGGAACTGACCGGCGGGATGGACCTTCCCGCCCTGGACGGGCTGCTGGGCTGACGACGCCGGCCGCCGAGGCGCACCCATGGCGAAGTACTCCGAGACGATCGAGCACCTGATGGAAGAGTTCGGGAAGCTGCCGGGCATCGGCGCCCGCACGGCCGAGCGACTGGCGTTTCACGTGCTCAAGTCCACGACCGACGAGGCGATGGCGCTCGCGCGGGCGATCCGCGACGTGAAGACGAAGATCCGCCCGTGCGAGGTGTGCTACAACCTGACCGAATCGAACGTGTGCAGCATCTGCTCCGACCCGCGGCGGGATCAGTCGATCCTCTGCGTGGTCGAGCAGCCGAAGGACCTGCTGGCGATCGAGTCCACGGGCGACTACCGCGGCGTCTACCACGTGCTGATGGGGCAGATCGCCCCGCTGGACGGCGTCGAACCGGAGGACCTGACCATCGACGCGCTGGTCGCCCGCGTCCGCGAGGGCGACGTGAGCGAGGTGATCCTCGCGACCAACCCGACGGTGACCGGCGACGGCACGGCGCTGCACATCGCCTCGATGCTCGAGGGGACCGGCGCGAACGTCACCCGCCTGGCGCGGGGGCTGCCGTCGGGCGGGCAGATCGAGTACGCCAACAAGTCCATCCTCTCCGACGCCATCAACGAACGCCGGAAGCTTTAGGACCGGGCAGTGCGACCTGCGTCGCACGTCGACCGGGGCCGACGCGCGAACGCAGTGCCGACGAAGATCACCCCGCCTGACGGCTCTGGAGGCGGTTGACGTCCTCGCGCAGCTCGACGATCGTCTTGGCCGTTCGCATCCTCATCTGGAGGTCGATCGGCTGGAAGGGCTTGACCAGATAGTCGTCGGCGCCGGCGACCAGCACCTTGATCAGGTCCTGCCTGGCGACGCTGCCGGTGACGATGATGACGTGGATGTCGGACGCCCGGCTCTCCTTGAGGCGCCGGCACGCCTCGAAGCCGTCCAGTTCCGGCATCATCCAGTCGAGTACGACGATGGACGGGGGCGGTCCGTTCTGCACGGACTCCAGGGCCTCCCGGCCGTTCTCGACGGCCGTCAGCTCGAAACCCCACTTGCCCAGCAGGTCGGACATCAACTCGCGATAGACGGGATCGTCGTCGGCGATCAGGACGTGCATTGGGATTGCTCCTCGCGTTGAAGTCTGTCCCGCAGCCGATCGGTCTCGGCCGCGAGGGTGTCGAACGTTTCACGAACGGTCGGGAGGTTTCCATCCCGCGCCGCGTCCTGCAGCTTCCTTGCCGCATCAAAGACCGGGCCCTGGTTGTCGAACAGCCCTGCCGAGCCCTTCAGGCGATGGGCGATGCTGCAGACGGTCGGTGTGTCGCCGCAGGCGACGGCGTCGCGCAGATCGGTCATTGCCTTGGGGCAGGTGTCGAGGAAGACCCTCGCGGCGCCGGCGACGGCGTCGCCGGCGGGCGGGGCGTCCAGCGCCGTCGGCTTGTCGGCCTGCGACGTGGAGTCCGGCGCTTCGCCGTCGGCCTCGTCGCGCTCGCAGACGTGCCGGCGACAGGCGTAGGTCTTCAGCGCTTCGCGGAGCTGGGCGGTGTGCAGCGGCTTGGCGAGGTGCCCGTCCATGCCCGCGGCGAGGCACTCGCGGCGCGTCGACTCCAGGGCGTCGGCCGTCAGGGCGACGATCGGCGCCGACGCCCGCGCGCCTTCGGCGCGTCGAATGGCGCGAGTCGCCTCGATGCCGGTCATGTCGGGCATGCGAAGGTCCATCAGGATCAGGTCGAACGTTTCTCTCCGCGCCCGCCGCACGGCCCGGGCGCCGTCGGCGACGCACACCACGTGGTGCTTCCATTTCTCCAGCACGGTTCGCATGTACTCGCGCGCGACGGGGTCGTCGTCGGCGACGAGGACCGACAGGCGCCGCCCGACGGACCGCAGGGAGTGGCGCGTGACCAGGTGATGACGGACGCGCGAGCCGCCGGCGAGCAGCTCGGCGAGGGTGTCGGCGAGCGTCTCGTCGGAGACCGGGTGCGTGAGGTAGGCGTCCACGCCCGCCTCGCCGCATCGTCCGGCGTCTCCCCGCATGCCCGCGCCGGACAGCACTACGACCTTCACGTCGCCGCCGGCCGGGCGGGCCTTGATCTGCCGGGCCAGCGCGAACGGGTCCGCCGACGCGGTGCAGTCCAGCACGACCGCCTGCAGCGGCTGGCGTCGGTCGGCGGCCAGGTCCAGCTCGACCAGCGCCTGCGGGCCCGAGGGCGTGCAGGCCGGGTCCATCGCGACCTCCCGCAGCGCGTCGGCGAGCCGCCGTCGGCTGTCCGCCTCCGGGTGGACGACCAGCGCGCGGGCGCCTTCGAGAACGGACCGGTCGATATGCTGGGGCTCCTCGGCGACCTGCGCCGACCGGGCGAAGCGCACCGTGAAGCGGAACGTGCTCCCGGCGCCCACCTCGGTGTCGACGTGGATCTCCCCGCCCATCAGGTCCACGAGCCGGGCGCAGATGTTCAGCCCGAGTCCCGTGCCTTCAGGCGGATTGACCGTCGTCGTCTCGCCCTGCTCGAACGCTTCGAAGATCGACTCCATGCTCTCCGGCGGAATGCCGGGTCCGGTGTCGCTGACCGAGAACTCCACCGTAGCCGAATCGTCGTCGCGGGCGACAGGCCCGGCGGCGACGGCGATCTCGCCCGCTTCCGTGAACTTCAGCGCGTTGCCGACAAGGTTCGTGATCACCTGCCGCAGGCGCCCCGGGTCGCCCGCCACCGTCGTCGGTAGCGATTCGGACAGGTCCGCCCGGAAGTCCAGCCCCTTCAGCGTCGCCTGCTGGCGGAGCGGTTCGAGCGTGTCGTCCAGGCAGTCGCGAAGGACGAAGCTGACGTTCACCGTGCTGAGCTTGCCCGCCTCGATCCGCGACAGGTCGAGGATGTCGTTGATCAGGTTCAGCAGCCAATCCGCCGACCGCTTGACGGACGTGAGATACCGCCGCTGCTCGGCCGTCAGGTCGGTCGTCAGCGCCAGGTCCGTCATCCCGATGATGCCGTTCATCGGCGTGCGAAGCTCGTGAGACATGCGGGCGAGGAAGTCGCTCTTGGCGCGCGTGGCGGCCTCGGCGGCCTTGCGGCGCTGCCGCTCCAGCTCCAGGTGGGCCTTTTCGCTGCGGTACGTCACGTACCCCGTCGCGAAGTACAGCAGCGCCAGGGCGATGATCAGCGTCAGCGTCAGGCGGCGGTGGCTGGTCAGCGGGACGGAGATGTCGGACTTCGGGGCCGCCAGCGCCAGGGCGTAGCGGCTGTCGCCGAGCACGAACGGGGCGCTGGAGACGAGCCGGGTCGGGCCTCCCGCCGGCGTCTCGATCTCGGTGGATACCGTGCGTCCCTGCTCCACCGACAGCCGGGCCACCTCCTCGGCTATCCCCCGCCGCCCCTCGCCGCCGGCGGCGTCCGCGTCGGGCGAGGTGCTGTAAAGCACCGCCCCGTCGGCGCCGACGATCCAATAGCTCGTGCGCTGCCCCGGACCCAGGCGGGCGAGGACCTTCGCGAACAGGCGGTCGACACCCACCGAGCAGACCAGCAGACCGCGGAGCTTGCCCCCTCGCCGGTCCGGGATGCAGATGCGGACCAGCCGGGCCGATTCGTCGTGGACGTACCACATCCGGCCGGTGTCGCCGCGGAGCGCCCGACTCCACAACTCACTCGGCGCCGTACCGACGGCCGCGTCGGCTTCGGCGGGAAGGGCGAGGGCGACTTCGTTCGGACCCGTCAGCAGCGCGACGCTGCGGACGGTCTGGTCGTGCGCCTCGTAGAAGGCGCGGAGATCGCTGTCAGAGCGAGGGGCTGCGGCGCCGTCGTCGGCCTGCGCGGCGCTGCGGAACGCGCTGTCGAGTGTTTCGAACGTCTGCTGAACCGAACCGGCCACGTCGGCCGCCAACTCCGACTGGTAGGTCTGGAATGTGCCGACCAGCTCGCCCTCGAAGCGGCTGTAATGCCAGTGCAGCAGGACGGCGAACGCCCCGGCGGCCACGCTGGCGAGCACGAGCGGTCGCAGCGCCCTGAGCCCCGCGGACATGAGCTCGGGACGCTTCCTCTTCGACTCGGTCTGCGGGGGATGCGGGCGGTCCGGCGTGCGTTTCATTGGGGTCATGGTCGGGTCCGTCGGCCAACTGCCGTGGGCACTCGTCCAGGATCGGACCGTTGATGACGCGGGACGCTCCCTGCCGGTCAGAAGACCCCCGTACGTCGGGCCTCCGATACAGCGGCTGGGCCTGCATCAATCCGACCGAATCCAGGCGGCCCCATTCCATTGCCTCCGACCCTTCATGCTATCGACAGGAAGCGGTGTTTACCTTAGCAGGGGTCGAGAAATGGCCCCGCGCGGCGCTCGCTATAGGTGAATGCTTCTGGCCGGCCTATTCGTAAAGGAGCAGCGCCTTCGCGAATCAGCCATCATGCGGGCCTCGACTCCGGGCTTTCGGCTTTGGGCTCAGGGCAAGTCGCGAGCGAGCCGCCGAGTCGAGACCGACAGGAAGGCAAGTGCTGTCCTGTCGGTATGTTATGAACGAAAACGGCGCTTTCGGTCAAGTGTGGCCTGGCATTACGATGCCGCCCTGGCGTAAGCGAACCCATGTCGCGAGCGGGGGGACAGACGCCTGCCGCGGATCTTGCAGAGGCCCCTCAGCTTCTGACGCTGGGAAGGGCTGATCACGCGGGTCGGCTTGCCATGGCTTGCGTCCCCTGTCAATCCCACGCGTTCCTGTCATGCAGCTGAACATCACTGACTTCCGCCGGTCCGGCCGTCCTGACGGAGCTTCTCGTAGAGGAGCACGGCGCAGGCGACGCTGACGTTCAGCGACGAGACCATGCCGAACATGGGAATCCGCACCACGCGATCGCACCGACTGCGGATCGGCTCGCTGAGCCCCTTGCTTTCGCCGCCGACGCAGATTGCCGTCGCCCGCGACAGGTCGGCCTCGAAGTGGGCGCAGTCGCCCGACATGTCCGCCCCGACCACCGAGATGCCCGCGTTGCGGATTGTCTTGAGCGCGGGGAACATGCTCTCCTGGATGACCGGCGTGAAGAACGCCGCCCCCATCGACACGCGGATCACCTCCGGCGCCAGCGACGACCGACGGCTGCCGGCGAGGACGATCCCGTGCACGCCGGCGGCGTTGGCCGTACGGAGGATCGCGCCGAGATTCTGCTTGTGGCGCACGTCGTCGAGCAGCAGAAGGAACGGGTACTCGCGGCGGTCGAGCGCGCCCTCGATGACCTCCTCGACGCGGGTCGGCAGCGGGGGCGCCTCGGCCGTGGCGATGACGCCCATGTGCGTGCCCGTGTCGGATGCCTTGTCGAGAGCGGCGCGGTCCACCCGCTGCACCGCAACGCCCTGTTTCTGCGCCAGCTCCAGAATGCGCGCCAGCCGGCCTTGTCCGGCGGCGCCGGTATCAAGCTGGATCTCCCGCACTGCGCCGCGCCGCAGCAGTTCGAGCACGGCGTTTCTTCCTTCCACGCGGACGGTCTTCATCTGTCTCTCCGAAACGGGAGGTCGGCGGCTGGTGGCGAAGCGGTCAGCATAGCGGCCGGCCTGGGGCGCAGCAAATCGGAGGAACCGCGTCAGCGGGGCCGGCAGGTCGCGCCCAGCCATGTTCTCCTGACCGGGACCGCGCAGGGCACGCCATCCAGTTCGCCGGAGGCGTCAATTCTCAAGTGACTCGTCTGTCTTGTCGGACGAGACGACCGGTCAGGACGTTGCTGCGGCGGACGAGCGTTGTTCCCGTCGTCGCCGGCCGCTACGCTGTGCGTACGACGGGAAAGGGGCCGGCATGAGCGAAGCCGTTCACGAGGACGATCTGCCGCTGAACGACGGCCCGCGGTGCGCCGAGCATCCGAACGCGCCGGCGAGATACCTTTGCACCGAGTGCGGGCGCCTGCTGTGCGCCGACTGCACGCAATGCCTCGGTACCCCCATCGAGCGAGCGTTCGCCTGCTCCCATTGTCAGGGTCGCGCCGAACCGGTCGAGTACGTGCCGCCGCCGGAGGTGTCCGGGCAGTTCATTCGCGCCCCCCTGTATCCGGCGCTCGGTCTGAGCAAGTGGATGGTCCTGGCGGCCGGGGTCGGCGCCGTAGTGCTCTGGCTGCTGGCGCAGTTCTCCGTTCACGCCTTCGGCGCCGTCGTCCCGGTTGGCGCGTTCCTGGCCGTCGCGTCGCTGTTCGTTCAGCTCATCGCTTTCCTGACGCTCCTGCGGTTCCTGCTGGGCTGGACGGTCCGCGTCCTGGTGACCTCCATGCACGGCGATCGGCGTCCCCCGGGCGATCTCGCCCAGCCGTGGGACTACCCCGGCGGGTTCCGGACGCTCTGGCTGACGGCCGGGGCGATCGCCCTGCCGCTGCTGCCCTTCTCCGCGTACGTGGTCGCCCGCCTGACGCTGCGCGGCCTGTCCGTCTGGCCCGCGTGGGCCCTGCTGGCGTTGGCGGGCCTGACCGTCCCCATGTTCATGACCCGCGCGGCCGTGCGGCAGTCGGCGAACGCGTTGAACCCCGTCGCCGTCGTTCGCGACATCCTGGCGATCGGGCCGATGTACCTGCTCGCCTGCGGGGCGTTCTGGATCGGCTCGGCGCTGATCCTCGCGTCCCTGCGGTTGATCCCGGTGCCCGGCGTCGGCGCTTTCGTCAACGCGTCGTTGGCGGCGTACTTCCTGATTCTCCAGGCCCGCCTGATCGGACTGGCGTGCTGCCGCCGCAGCGCCCGGCTCGAAGCGGACTGACCGCACCCGGGCACGTCTCGGATTTCCTTCATGCCGCGATTGACGGATCGGTCGACCGGAGGTAGAGTGACAGGTCTTCCGTCGCCGGCGCATTCGCGGGCGGCGCGGAAGGTCCGACAATCGTGCGGCGGCGTGGCAACCGTAGCAAGGGGCTGCGGCTCTGCCGGCTTGCACCCGTCGCGTACTCCGGGCCCGCAACACGGGCCCAACACGGGAGATTCTCCCATGATGAAGCCACGCCTGTTCACCCCCGGTCCGACGGATGTGCCGCCGGAAGTCCTCAACGAGATGGCCAAGCCCATCTTCCACCACCGCACGCCGCGGTTCCGCGAGATGTTCGGCGCGGTCAACGACGGGCTCAAGAAGCTGCTGATGACGTCGAGCGACGTGCTGACCGTCGCGGGGTCCGGCACGGCCGGCATGGAGGCGGCGATCGCCTGCTGCGTGCCGCGGGAGCGGAAGGTTCTCGTCGCCAACGGCGGAAAGTTCGGCGAACGGTGGGTCAAGGTGTCGAAGGTGTACGGCCTGAACGTCGATGAAGTTGAGCTCGAATGGGGTACGGCCATCCAGCCGGACGCCGTGAAGGCAAAGCTCGACACCGGCGAGTACGGCGCGGTGATCGTGACCTACTCGGAGACGTCCACCGCGACGGCGTGCGACCTGGCGGCGATCGGCAACGTCGTCGCCGAGACGGACGCAATCCTCCTGGCCGACTGCATCACCGCCGCCGGGGCGCTGCCGCTCAAGACCGACGAATGGAAGGTCGACGTCGTCGGCACCGGTTCCCAGAAGGCGCTGATGCTCCCGCCCGGCCTGGCGTGCGTCGCGGTCAGCGACAAGGCCTGGGCGGCGGCCGAGAATATTACCAGTCCGTGCTTCTACCTGGACCTGAAGGCGTACCGCAAGTCGGTCGCCGACAACGACACGCCCTACACTCCGGCCGTCACGCTCATCCGCGGGTTGAAGGTCGCGCTGGACATGATCCACGAGATCGGCATCGAGACGGTCTGGACCCGCACGGCCACGCTGGCGCGGGCGACGCGCACCGCCGCCGAAGCGATGGGGCTGAAGGTGTTCTCTCAGCAGCCCAGCGATTCGGTGACGGGCATTCTCTATCCCGACGGCGTGGACGACGCCTTCCGCAAGGCGCTGCAGAGCAACTACGGCGCGTCGGTCGCCGGCGGGCAGAACGAGCTGAAGGGCAAGCTCATGCGGATTTCCCACATGGGCTACGTGGACCCGCTCGAGACGCTCGGGCTCATCGCGGCGATTGAATACACGCTCGCCGGACTCGGAGCGGACATCCAGGTCGGCGACGGCGTCGCCGCGGCGGCCGGGGTCCTCAAGGACTGGCAATAGGAGGCGATCGATCATGAAGATTCTCATAGCGGACAAGCTCAGCCAGGTCGGCGTGGACTGGCTCGAGCAGCAGGACGATGTGGACGTTACGGTCAATCCGGGCCCGCCGCCGGAGGAGCTGAAGAAGCTCATCGCCGAGCATGACGGGATGATCGTCCGCTCCGGCGTGAAGGTCACCGCCGACGTGCTGGAGAATCCCGGAGCGCTTCGGGGCATCGCCCGCGCGGGCGTCGGCGTCGACAACATCGACGTGCCCGTCGCCACCGCCAAGGGCGTCATCGTGATGAACACCCCGGGCGGGAACACGCTCTCGACGGCGGAGCTGGCGATGACGCTCATGCTGGCGCTGTCGCGGAAGATTGCCCCGGCCAACGCGTCGCTCAGGTCCGGCGCCTGGGACCGCAAGAAGTTCCAGGGCACGCAGCTGGCCGGCAAGACGCTCGGTGTCGTGGGTATGGGACGGATCGGCAAGGCCGTTGCGCATCGCGCTTCGGCCTTCGACATGCGGGTCATCGGATACGACCCGTTCTTCGCCGGAACGCCCGAGACCGCGACGGAGATGGTCAAGGACCTCGAGGAGCTCTGCAAGCGGGCGGACTATATCACCGTCCACGTGCCCAAGAGCCCCGAGACGATGGGCATGATCGGCGCCGAGCAGTTCGCCGTGATGAAGCCCACTGCCCGCGTGATCAATGCCGCCCGCGGCGGGATCGTGGACCCCGATGCGCTGCTGGCGGCGGTCGAGTCGGAGAAGATCGCCGGCGCGGCCTTAGACGTCTACCTCAAGGAGCCTCCGGAGACTGACGCCGAGAAGGGGCTCATTCAGCATCCCAACGTGCTCGCGGTGCCGCACCTGGGCGCCAGCACGGAGGAGGCCCAGGAACAGGTCGCCCTCGATGCGGCCCAGCAGCTCGTCGAGGCGCTGCGAGGCGGCGAGGTCCGCAACGCGGTCAACGCGCCGGGCTTCGACCAGGCTCTGCCGCCGATCCTCCGGCCGTATTCGGAGCTGGCGACGCGCCTGGGGACCATCCTGGCGACGACCACGCCCGGCGCGCTCAGCCGGGTCGAGGTGATCTACCGCGGGCAGATCGCGGACATGAACGTCTCGCCGATCTCGACGTACCTGCTGGTCGGGCTGATCGGCCCGCACATGGAGCAGCCGGTCAACGTCATCAACGCCCCCGTCCTGGCCGAGCAGCGAGGCGTGGAGGTCGAGCAGATCACCTCCCCTAAGATCCGCGAGTTCGCCAACATGATGGAGGTAACCGTCCACACCGACAAGGGCAAGCGCTCCGCGGCGGGGACGATCTTCGGCAACAAGTTCCCGCGGATCATCTCCATCGACGGGTACCGCATGGAGATGAAGCCCGAGGGGCACGTCGTGATCATCCTCAACGAGGATCGGCCGGGCGTGCTCGGACGCTACGGAACCGTCTTCGGCGAGAACGACATCAACATCGCCGACATGACGTTCTCGCGGAAGAAGAAATCCGGGCTCGCGGTGGTCGGGATCAACCTCGATCAGCGCCCGCCGGAGGAGGTCATGCAGAAGGTCCGGGACCTCGAGTTTGTCCGGGAGGCGTACTCGCTCGATCTGCCGGAGCTGGGGGCCGACGAGCAGGGCGAGTAGCGCGGACACTCACAATGCAGGCATTGAACCGGGAGCCTCCGTCGCACGCGGCGGGGGCTCCCGATGGTTGCGCCGTGCCGGGCATGGCACGACGACTTGGAGGTGCAAGTCTTCCGCAGGTCCTGATCGCGGGAACGGTCAGTTGAACAGCAGCGGCGGCTCCAGCGGGTTCTTCGTCCGCAAGCTCCTCCAGTGCTTCGGCGGGTGTTCCCTGCGGGCCAACGCCGACACATCGATTGGATCGTGCGTGATCTGACCTCCAAGCTTCGCGGATGGACCGCGTACTTCCGCCTGTCGGAGGTGCGCGGGCCCCTTTGAGACGCTGGACCCATGGCTTCGCCGTGAGCTGGGCACGCTGTACTGGCGGCAGTGGGAGCGTTGGAAGGCGCGCATCAAGGAAACTCCGCCGCCGGCGCCTGAGGCTCCGCCGTGCCGCCGATTCTGCGATGACGGGCCGGGGCCCTTGGTGAACCGCGGTGAACCGCCGGGGTTCGCCACATGAACCAGGCCGTCAGCCCTGAACGCAGAGAGGAAGAGGCAGGAGACATACGCTTGCAGGGCGAGCTTGCCCGCGGTTTCTCCTTTCCACTCACTACGTCCTCCCGCTCTGCGTGCGATGTGATCTCGCGCCGCCAAATGATGTCGCGGACCGGACACGGCGCGCCGCCTGCCCCAGCCCCTGTGGATCGGCCTGCGCTTGCGGACGGCCCGTGCGGCGCGCAAGAACGCGGCGGCCCGCCAAGGCCGCCGCGCTCTCGCTTGTGCGTCTGTGCTGCTCTTCGTGGGACAGGCCTTCCGGCCTGTTCACGGCAGCACAGCCTGGAAAGGCTGTGCCACCGGCAAACAGCGTTACTTCTTGCGACGGATCAGCGCCGCGCCGCCCAGGGCGAGCAGAACCATCGTCGCCGGCTCGGGGACCACGGTGATATCGCCCTGCGTGAC
>CAZADC010000071.1:0-987 GCA_964483755.1 uncultured Planctomycetaceae bacterium
CGAAGCCCCGGGAAACCGGCGTCGTGGAATGAGCCCTGAAGGGGCGACACATGAAGGAACCGCAGATCCGCGGGGCCGATGCTTCTCACTTCCGGTCGAGGTGCGCCCAGACCCCCCGCGGCGGGGTGACGTCGTCCTGCAGCATGACGGGGTTGTCGGATGAGAGGTACCCGAAATGCATTTCCTCCCACGCGTCGCCGAGGACGCTCCGGTCCTTCCACGCCGCGCTGGCGTCGAGGTATCCCACGGAGGTCCCGTCCACGTGACACGCCTCCAATGTGCTCGGGTTGCTGATAATGTCGGCGGTGATGGCCGTGTCGCCGGTCATGTCGCGCAGCCGCGGGATGCCCGACGGGGGCGCGGAAGCCCACGCCTGCGCCTGCCAGCACACGGACGGACGACTCCCGTAGCCGAGGCGCGTCCTGTTCGGCGCCGTGCCCGGGAACGGCCAGGGGTTCTGCGGACTGTTGTAGGTGAACATCTCGTGCTTCATGCTCGGGCAGTAGTACTGCGGGCCGTTTTCCAGACAGCCGACCATGTGCATCGCCCCGTACCCGCCCAGCGGCTTCGAAGTCTGTCCAGACTTGGGCCTCTGGAACAGCCCGTAGTTGAACTGCTTGCACCAGGTCTGGTAGGAGACCGGCACCCGCCCCTGATAAATGGCTGCATAGGCGAGGATGTCCGTGTTCAGGACGTGCAGATTGGACATGCAGACCGAACGGCGCGCGAGTTCCCCCGCCCTCGTGAGCGACGGCATGAGAATCGTGACCAGCAGGGCAAGGATGGCGATGACCACGAGCAGTTCGACGAGAGTGAAGCCGCGCTTCGCCCTCGCAGGCCGCGCGGCGACGGGGAGCCCGCCGCGCCGCTGGAGCTTACGAGTCTTCATTGCGTTCTCCTGCCGCCCCGAACGAGCCGCAATCTCCCGCTGCACCTGTACGGAATTCTACAGCGAATCGCGCCGGGGGGTCAAGAGCCGTTTTGCGG
>CAZADC010000071.1:1087-4685 GCA_964483755.1 uncultured Planctomycetaceae bacterium
TTTTGTCAGGCCACGGGAATTTCCCCCGGCGCCGGGCGATGCGCGGCAACCCGGCACCGTGAAACGAAAGATCGTGCAAAACAAGTTTTGCACCCTACCAGCTACAGCGAATCGCGCCGGGGGGTCAAGAGCCGTTTTGCGGTTTTGTCAGGCCACGGGAATTTCCCCCGGCGCCGGGCGATGCGCGGCAACCCGGCGTCGTGAAACGAAAGATCGTGCAAAACAAGTTTTGCACCCTACCAGATGAAAGGCCGGTATGCGCAAGGGCTGGGCGCAGGAGTAGGGCGTGCAAATCGCTTGTCGATTTGCGCGCGGAATCGTTCGCGCATCCCACGGTTGGCGCACCGCAGCGCGGCGGCCCTGGCGGTCCGTCGCGTGTTCAGGCGACATCCCCGTTCCGCGTGCAGCCGCAACAGCGCGGCTGCGCGCCCTACGCTACGCCGGCGCCTCTTCCAGGCCTGAAAGGCCGGTATGCGCAAGGGCGGGCCGCAGGCCGCGAGCCGGCGAGCGGCCGAAGCCCCGGGAAACCGGCGTCGTGGAATGAGCCCTGAAGGGGCGACACATGAACCCACCGCCAATCCGCGCGGCCGTTCCGCGGGCATGGCCGTTTCGCGGCGCGTACCGCCTACTTCAGCACGCAGACGCCTTCGGGCATGGCCAGTCGCAGGGCGACGCTTTCGCTGAGGTTGAACTCGTACGCCGGCCCGTCGGGTCCGACGAACCCGGCCGTCAGGTCCTGCCCGAGGACGACGCTGGCGACCTGTCGCCCGGACGCCAGCAGCACGCCGCCGGCGGACAGGCACGGCGCCTTGACCACGCCGTCGCTGACGAGCTGACGGACGTGCTCGATCTCGGTCTGGTTGCCCTGCTGGTAACGGCGGAAGAGCTTGTTGTACAGCGGGGCGGCGAGCGCGAGCGTGTACGGCCCGTGGAAGCCGGCGTCGTCGAGCGTGCCGACGGCGCGGATCAGGTCGTCCATCGCCTCGCCGGCGTTCTGCCAGTCGCCGAGCTCGAGCTTGTGGACGCCCCTGGCGTTCATCAGCCCGCTCGCCTCGACGCCCTTCAGGCCGTTGAAGATCAGCTCGTCCTCTTTCTGCGCCGCCTTGAAGGCCGCCTGGGCGACGGGGCGCAGGTCGATGGGCAGGTGCGTCTGGTCGTGCGAGGCGATGTCCCGCACGGCCAGCGTGAAGGACGTCTCCAGCAGCGCCACCGGCAGGACCGGCGCGGCGCGAACGGTGAGGTCGTCGTCTTCGCTGACGGTCTCGTCGGCGCGGGGGATGGTCTTCAGCGCGATCCCGTAGGGTCCGTCGACGGTCAGCAGGCGCCGCCCGGCGAGCTGGGCCGAGGCGACGTTCACGACCGTCTGATCGATCTTCTCCCAGACGCCGTCGGAGAACGGAGCGTCTTCACGGTGCAGGTACTTGCTCATTTCGGTTGCTCCTCTCGGCGGTCGCCGATGGTCAGTCCTTCAGCTTGCCGACGGTGGGGATCTCCCGCGGCTGTTCCTCGTCCTCGTCTTCCTCGATCTCGCGCGGCCGGGGGACGTCGAGCGGCTCGGCGCCGACGACCTCGGCCATCTCGTTCACCTCGCGGGCGCCGTTGCCGAGATACTCTTCCTCGTCCGGCAGGAGGATGTTGAGCAGGCGCTGGAACTCCCCGGCGTGCTCGCGCTCCTCGTTGGCGATGTCGAGCAGCACCTGCCTGGCCAGGGCGTTGTCGGTGGCGTCGGCCTGGGCCTCGTACAGGTGAATAGCCTCTTCCTCCGCGGCGAGACTCAGGCGGATCGCTCGCGCGAGCTCCGCGTCGGTCATCTTCCGCTCCGGGGCCATCCCGCTGAACGGATTGACGAATTCAGGCATCTTCGCAGTCTCCCTTCCGTGCTGTGTCCTCGCGGGCGCCCGTCCGGTCGACCCGTCCGACCGGACCACGGCGTCCCGCGTCTTCATCGGGGCAAAGCGGCATCACGACCCGCGCCAGCGCGGGTACGCGCGGGCCGATCCCTTTGTCCGATTCTAGGCGCGGGGCGGCGGCTTGCGACGGAATTCTTCGGCCGGCAATGAGATACGCCGGGCCGGGCCGCCAGGCGCTGCGCGCCGGAGGCTCAGCGGCGCGACACGGCCGTGGGGGATTCCGACAGCGATTCCGGCTCCTCGGGATCGGCAAGCACCCGCCGGCAGTGCTGGCCGACGGCGAGCTGCTCGACGTCGCCGCGGACCACGTCGGCCACGCAGTAGCGGTCCCGCACGCGGAACACGCAGACGCGCGCGATGATCCGCCCGGGCTGGACGCCGATGCGATCGCCCGTGTCCGGATCGAAGATCGGCTCGCCCTCGTCCATCACGTCGTACTCCCAGCCAGTGCGGATGCGGCGGTTGGTCCCGCCGTTGATGATGACCACCGCGCCGTCCTGGACGAGGGCGATCTTCGGCCGCCACGGCTGGTCGGCGATGGACTCGGTGATGCGATCGACGGCGCGTCCGATGACCTTCCGCGTCGCCTTGCCCAGCGGCGTGCGATAGAACGCCGTGCCGCCGAAGGCGACGTCGCCGTAGTGGGCCTTGACGGCGACCTCCTTGGTGCGGACGGACTCCTCGACGGTCTCGGAGCAGATGATCTCGCCGGACTCGACGTCGACGACGTAGAGGGTCATGCTCATCACCGCCCGGTGCCCGCCGCCGAGGACGTCCCACTGGAAGCCGGACCAGAACCCCGTGGATGTCGAGACGTGCCCGAAGTCGGTCACCGTGCCCTTGATGAGGTAGCGGACGTTCTTGAGTCGCCCGGTCTTCGCGCGGTCGTTGTCGCGGGTCGCGCCGCTCTGCTGGAAGCGGATCTCCTGCAGCACGGCGTCGAGTTCGGGACGCTCGACGACCTGGAACCGGCCCGTCTCGCAGAGGCGGTCGACGAGGACGTCCCGCGTGCCGCCGCCGAGGTCCCAGCCCAGCGGGAACGGCGCACGGTTCTCGAAGTCCATCACGGCGATCGTCGGCTTGACGTAGCGGGACGCGGGCCCGCCGTCTCCGCACCCGGCCGCCGTCAACCCGGCCGTCAGCGCGGCCGCTGCAAGCAGGTATCTCATACACGATCTCCCGGCCTGCATATCGGCCGGATCGGGGGGAATCGTTTAGATCGCTTCGTGCAGAACGCCTTGCGGCGGACGGGAGCGCGGCGCGAGTCCCCGCGGCGGGCGATCGGAGGCAGCCCGCTCAGTCGGCTGCGTCGTCGGACGGACGGGACGATCCGTTCTTCGCCGGCGGGTCCGGCTCGACGTCGAGGCCGAGGACGTGCGTCTCGGCGTCAAGTCGGACGGGCGTGCCGGAGGGGCGCCCGCGGGAGGGGTCCGGCTCGTCGGGCAGCTTGAAAATCACCGGCTCGCTCGTCCCGTCCGGATCGACGCAGGCGCTGAGCGTCGGGTAGTACTCGACGTGGAGGCGCGTCCAGCCGCTCTGCGGCCCGCGGAACCGCTCGAGGACGCGCTCCTGGTTGGCGACGCGCTCCCAGCCGCCGTAGCGGTACTCGAAGTACCACAGCTCGATCCGCCAGATCGTCTCGTCCTGCTTCTCGGCGTAGAACGGCTCGTCGCGGATCAGCTCGACCA
>CAZADC010000071.1:4695-12231 GCA_964483755.1 uncultured Planctomycetaceae bacterium
CGCGGTCGCTGCATCGCCGTGCCCCTTGACGTACAGCGCCCGGCGGACGTTGCAGAAGTCCTTCAGCTCGCGGACGTATCGCTTGATCTGCTTGACGTCGTCGGACGAGAACTCGTGCTCCCCGGCCGGGGGGATGCCAAGCTCCTTGCGTCGCTCGGCCGCCAGGCGGCGGAGGCGGGCGTCGACGAACCGCAGGTCAATGCCCTCGACGTGACGCCCGTCGGAGGTGTCGAACCGCAGGTCGTACGCGGCGTCGCCGGGGAGGTCCTCGAACGCAAACCGCCCGCTCGAGCGGTCGAACCGGTCGGGGCGGTATGTCTTGCCGGTGACGCGCGACACGGCCGACAGCCCGCGGATTTCGTCGGCGGGGGTGAGTCGTCCGGTCACGTCGCCCGGCTTCGGCGCCCGCGCGGTGGGCGGGTCCTCGGCGAGGGGGACGCCGGCGAGCACCCCGCCCGCCGCACACAGCAGCCCCAGTTGCACAATCCACTTACGATGCATCGGCGTCTCCGGTCTCATGAGCGCGTGCCAGCGACGCGCGGCGCCGCAGGCAACCTTATTTAACCCGTCGCGCGGCGAAAAGTTGCTCTGCCGCCTGCCGGCGGGCTTGGCGGGCTTGCATCCGGCTCGGTTTTCGCTATAGTCTCTCGGTTCCCCTTCGAAGTCGAGTGAAAGGTCTGGCATGACACGCTTCACCCCCACCCGGCGGCGGGCGGCGATCTGCCTGCCGGCGGTTCTGATTGCGATGACGGTCGGTCCCCTGGCGGCCGAGGACCCCATACACATTCGCGGGATGGGCGGACCGTTCGACAACTTCATCCGCCAGCAGACCTGGTCGCAGCGGACGATCACCGTGGGCAACGAGACCGACGCCGACGCCTCGCTCGAGGTCGTCTACACCGGGCAGGAGGTGGCCGGCGCGAAGCACTCGTACTACCGCCCGTTCGAGCTGCCGGCGGGGACGATCCGCCGCGTCTCGCTGGCGATCCGTCCCGGGCAGCTCGTCGAGACGGAGCGAACCGTCGGCGGGCTGACCGGTATCGAGGAGAGCTACGTCCTGCGGCGCAGCGATACGGGCGAACAGCTCAGCGTCAACCCGGACCTGACGACGCTCATCGAACCGGACATGACGTGCATCGCCATTCTCGCCTCCGAGCCGGTCGAGTTTGACGAGCACAAGTATCTCCGCGAGATGCCCGGACGCGAGCTGGGACAGGCGAGGCTGGTGCGGGCCCGCGTCCGCGACATGCCCGACCGCTGGTATGGCTACGAGCTGATCGACATCCTCATGCTCGGGCAGACCGATCTGCTCGCCCTCCGCCAGTCGCAGCTCGACGCGCTGCTGGACTGGGTCCGCCGCGGCGGCGTCATGGTGATCACCGCCCACGACAAGGTGGAGCGGCTGCTCGCCGGACCGCTCGGAGAGATCGCCGGCACGACGGCGACCGGCGTTCACTACGCCGCCAACCTTTCCGTGCGGGAGGTCGGCGCCGAGGCGGCGGACGCGATCGAGGTCCACCTGAAACGCCCGTACCCGATCGCGGAACTCGCGCCGGGCGATTCCGATACGTTGTACCGGGTCAACGGGCTGCCGCTGCTGACGCGCAAACCGTGCGGGCAGGGCTGGGTCTTTACGCTGGCGACGCCGATCGGCGGACTCAAGCCCGGCTCGCTGAACCGCGTGTGGCGCAGCGTCGCGCAGGCGGCGCGTGTCATGCCACCGATCGATGACGACCGATTCGCCGAGCCGGCGCAGGCCACGCTCGGGCAGATCGCCGGGCGCCCGGGACCGACGCGGGCCGTGCCGCTGGCGATCCTGGCCGCCGTCATCGCCGTCACGGTGATCCTCGGCGGGTATCTCCGTCTCAAGCGGCGGGGCGAGTTGCTGTGGGTCGTCCTGGCGCCGCTGGCGATCCTGGTCTCGCTGGGCGTCTGGGTTGCGGGAACGCTCCAGACCAGCGCGGAGCGGATGACCTACCTCGGCCTGGTGTCCGGGCTCACTGACAACCGGGCGCGGGTCCAGGAGATGTACGTCTACTACTCGGGCCCGTCCCAGCGGGAGCTGACCTTCACGGCCGGCTCGCAGCGCGGCGTGATCCGCGACCTGTCCGAGTCGGCAACCGGCGGACTGGGCGTGCGGCGCACGCGATGCGGCGCGGTGATGAGCCTGCCGGACCAGGAGATTCAGCCCAACGCCACGGCCCAGTTCTACGTCGACGCCGTCGAGCCCGCCGAGGGAATCGGCGCGGCGCTGACCTTCGGGCCGGAGGGAGTGGTCGGCGAGTTGACGAACCGCCTGGGCGCGGATCTGGAGCAGGCGGTCGTGCTGGCGGGGCTGCGGACCTATGCCGTCGGGGACGTGCCGGCGGGCGGCTCGACCCGCGTGGCGGTCGGCCCGGACGATCGGCTGGGCGTGGTGCGCTTCGGCGATCCGGGCACGCCGCGCATCGCCGAGGGCGAGTTCACCCCCGAGGCCGACCCGCGTCGTAATGAGCTGATCCGGCGGATCGTGTCCCGTCCCGACATCCGCTCGCGTCTTCGGACCCGCCCGGTCGTGATCGGACGCATGAGCCGTTCGCCGCTGGGGCCCCTGGCGGGACGCGAGCTGATCCGCACCGGGTGGAGCGAGGTGGTCTGGCCGGTGGAGGTGACCGCGCCGCCGTCGGGCGAGACGGTGACGATTCCCGCCGGCTTCGTCGCGACGGAGTTCGTGGGCACCGCCAGCGGCGTGTGGGACCCCTACGCCCGGCAGTTCCTCGCCTCCAATACGGGCAAGCGGGTGCACCTGCGGGTGGCGCCGCCGGAGGGCGTCGGCATGCTGGAGGACGCCGAGATCCGCCTGGGGATCGGCATCCGGGCGGTGAATTTCCGCCTGACCGTCAGCGGGCTCACCCCCGACGGCGAGGCGGTCGAGTTTGCCGAGTACGCCAATCCCACGGGCGTCAAGGACGTGACCATCGAGCAGGCGGACCGGTTCCGCCGGGAGGGCGGCGGATTTGACGTGATTCTCGACGTCCGTCCGATCGCGACCCGACCGGCCGGCCTGAACGCACAAGATACCAATCAATGGCAGTTTGATTTCCTGGACGTCGTTTTGGAAGGAACAGTCCGGTGAGCGAAAACCAAGAGATCATCCTCCGCTGTGACGGCCTGACGAAGATCTACGACGAGATCACGGCGCTGGAGAACCTGAACCTGGAGATTCCGCGCGGGCACGTGTTCGGATACATCGGGCACAACGGCGCGGGCAAGACCACGACGATCCGGATCCTCGCCGGGCTGCTCAAGGCCACGCGGGGCGACGCGACGATCGCCGGCGTGCCGGTCTCGACCGGGCGCGACCGCATCAAGCGCCTCGTCGGGTACATGCCGGACTTCTTCGGCGTGTACGACCAGATGCGGGTCTGGGAGTACCTCGACTTCTTCGGGGCGGCCTTCAAGATCCCCAAGCGCGAGCGGCGCGACCGGATCGACCACGTGCTCGACGTCACCGACGCGGAGTACATGCGCGACCGCTTCGTCGACACGCTCTCCCGCGGCATGCGGCAGCGCGTCGGCATCGCCCGGACCCTCATGCACGATCCGCAGGTGCTTTTGCTCGACGAGCCGGCCAGCGGGCTCGACCCGAAGGCCCGAATCCACATGCGACAGCTCCTGCGCAAGCTCGCCGACGGCGGAAAGACGCTGCTGGTCAGCTCGCACATCCTGCCCGAGCTGGCGGCCGTGTGCGACTCCATCGGCATCGTCGACCACGGCCGTCTCAGAGCGGCCGGACCGATCGAAAAGGTCCTCGCCGAGATCCAGCGCGACCGCCTCATGGAGGTCAAGCTGCTGCACGGCGCGGGCAAGGTCGACGCAGCCCGGGGCAGGCTCGAGGCCGACGAGAACTGCAGCGGCGTCGAGCAGTCCGAGGAGCTCGCCGACGCGCTGCGGTTCCGCTACAGCGGCGACGACGAGGCGCTGTCGAAGCTTGTCGATTCGCTGGTAGGCGACGGCATGCGGATCGTCACGGTCCGCGAGGTGCCGCTGAGCCTCGAGGACGCCTATATGGCCATCAGCAGCCTCGGCACCGAGACGCAGGAAGAGCTCGCCCAGGCCATCGAGGGCACGCCATGAGCAACCCCATCGTCACCAAGGAAGTTCTCTCGTCCCTTCGGACCAAGAAGGCGATCGCCATGCAGGTGCTGTTCCTGGCGGTCGTGACGGGGCTGGTCTGGCTGCTCTGGCCGGCGGGCGGGCTGCAGGATCCCGGCGGCAAGCAGGCCGAGCGACTGTTGAGCGTGCTGGCGATCGGGCAGCTCGTGCTCATCGCGCTGTTCGCCCCGGCCTTTACGGCGGCTTCGCTGACGCTCGAGCGCGAGCGGAACACCTTCGAGAGCCTGTTCTCGACGCCGCTGCGCCCGTGGGAGATCGCCGTCGGCAAGATGCTCGGCTCGCTGACGTTCCTTCTGCTGATGGTGATCTGCGGGATTCCCGCCCTCGCCGTGCCGTTCCTGCTGGGCGGCGTGCCCGGCACGCGGGTGCTGGCCGTCGTGGGGCTCCTGCTGCTGACGGCGGTCTACCTGGGGATGATCGGGCTGCTGGTCAGCTCCATCAGCCATCGAAGCTATCGGTCGATCATCATCACCTACGCGATCCTGCTGGTGGTGTGCTTCCTGGCGGCGACGCCCGCCTGGCCGATCAGTCGCGGGATGATCACCCGCGGCGGGCCCGCCTGGCAGGCCGTCTGGCACACCGTGGCGTCGATGAGCCCGCTGGAGGCGATGCTGTCGGTGGTCTGGCCGAACAACGAGTGGGTCCAGGGCTCGACGCTCATGCCGGATTTCTGGCAGGTGTACGTCCTCATCGCCGCCGGCGTGATCGTGGTGACGACGGTGGTCCTGCTGAGCAAGCTGCACCGCCCGATCGCGCCGCCGCGCCCCCGCGAAAAACTGCGCGTCATCGAGCGCGACGGCAAGCTCACCGCGCGGAGCGTGATGTTCCTCGTGGACCCGCGAAAGCGAAAACGGATGATCCGCTGGTGGCAGAACCCCGTGCTCATCAAGGAATTCCGCTCCCGCCCCATGCTGCAGGCGCAGTGGCTGCTGCGGGCGGTGGCGATCTGCCTGATCGTCTCGGTGCTGCTGATGTTCCTCGTGTCGCTGAGCGTGCAGGCGTTCGTCGCCGAGTCGGGACGGATGATCCCCATGATGGCCGGCGCCGTCGCCGCGCTGATGACGGTCCTCGTGATCCTCATCGGACCGGCGATCGCGGGCGGGGCGATCTGCTCCGACCGGGAATCCGGGGTGTGGGACCTGATGCGGACGACGCGGATTCCGAGCTGGCGGATCGCCAGCGGGAAGTTCCAGTCCACGATCATCCCCATCGCCCTGCTGGTCCTGGCGATGGCGCCTGCGCTGGTCATCCTGCTGTACTTCAGCACCGACCTGCTGCCCAACGTGCTGGCGATCCTCCAGGTCGTCGGCGTGACGATCCTTTTCGTCTCCGTCGTCGGGATGTTTTTCTCCAGCGTCTTCAGCCGGACCTCCGCCGCCACGGCCGCCACGTACGCCGTCGTGGTGACGATGGGCCTGGTGACGCTGCTGGTGCTGCTCGGGCAGCAGTACTTCTCGCAGCGATTCGTCCGCTACGTGTTCATCTTCAATCCCGTGGCGGCCGCCCTGGACGCGGCAGGATACGCCTCGATGCAGGAGATGGGGCTTCGCCTGCCCTTCATGCGCATCATCGGCCTGGTGACCGCGGCGCTGTTCGTGGTGACCGTCGTCCGCGTCTTCCAGCTTCGACGACACGACTAGGAGTTCAACGTGAGCCTTCCAACCGCCGGTTGCGTGCTGACCGTCCTTGCCGTCGCAACGTGCGTCGCGGCCGCGCCGCTGCCCGAGCCGCCCGACCGCCTGCGGGACGTCGTCAGCCCGACCTTCGGCAACGCCGAGAACGTCCGCCTGCTGGCGTCGCTCACCGACGATCCGGACCCGCTCGTCCGCGAGCAGGCGGTCCGGGATCTCGGCGAGACGCATAGCGAGCTGGCGCTGGAGCACATCGAGGCCGCCCTCGAGGACGAGGACCCGCAGGTCCGCATCGCCGCCGTCGCGGCCGCGGCGGAGTTTGCGCCCGACCGGGGCGGACGGATCATCCTCGCCGGGCTCGGCTCGCCGGAGCGGGCGATGGTGCTCGAAGCCCTTCGGGCCGTCCAGCGAACGGATTTCAGCGACGCCTCGGATGAAGTCATCGCGCTGCTGGAGCGCGACGAACCGGCCCTTCGGCTCGCAGCCCTTGACACGCTGGCGGACCTGGACGTCGCGCCGCCGGCCGGAACGGTGGCGGAGCTTCTGAGTGCGGAGAATCACGCTGTCCGGCTTGCGGCAGCGCAGACGGCCGTGCGGCTGGAGGATGCGGGCGGGCTGCTCGCTGACCTGACCCGCCTGGCGACGTCGGACGCGCCGTCGGTCCGCGCCGCGTCGATGCGGGCGCTGGGGAAGTTCGCCTACGCCGCCTCGGCGGCGCTGGTCAATCAGGCCTTGCAGGACGACGTGCCGGTCATCCGCCGCGGCGCCGTGTGGGCGATGCGCGAGGCGGAGCGGAAGGAGCGGCTCAACGAGATGCTCTCCGACCCGTCGGCGATGGTCCGTCTCGCCGCGATCCGCGCCGCGGGGGAGCTGGACTGCGTCGACTGCGTGGACCGGCTGATGGAGCTGATGCTCGACGCGCCGGACCGCCTGTCGCACGACGCGGCCCGCGACGCGCTGGCGGCGATCGACACTCCCCGCGTGGCCGAGCTCGCCGCAGCCCGACTCGAAACCGTCTACGAGCAGTACATGGTCGCCGTCGGCAACCGGCCGGACCCCGACGCCCCGCCGTCCGCCGAGCCGCCGCAGCGCGAGGACGCTGATGGGCCCGACGCCGGCGAGCCGCAGCGGGAACCGGACATCCAGCCCGACTGGCGGAGGGTGTATCCCTTCGAGCTGCACGAGCGGAACACGCGATCGTGCCTCTGGCTGCTGGGGCGCAAGGAGAGCAACATCGCGATGGACCTGCAGCTGCGGATGATTGAGGAGTTGCCGATCGACTCGGCCGTGCTGATCGATCTCACCGAGTCGCTCGGTCTCATCGGCGACCCCCGCGCCAAGGGCCCGCTCAAGAAGCTGCTGGACCGCCTGCTCGCCCAGGGCAAGCGCTACCTGGTGGCGATCACCTCGCCGGTGCCCTTCCCGCTGCCGTACAACGAAACCGTCACGGCCACGGCGATCCTCGCCACCCGCCCGCTGGGGATGACCGACGCGGCCGAGACGATCGTCGGCATCGCCACCAGCAAGGTGAAGTGGGCCCGGCTGAACGAGGCGACCGCGGCGGCGTTCACTGTGCTCCCGGACCTCGAGGCGGACGCCAATCGCGGCCTGATCGTCAGCGGCCTGGAGAGCGTGCTGACCGACGAGAACTACTCGAGCGGCGCGGTGTACATGGCAATGAAGGCGGCCGGACGGACGAAGGCGCTGACATCGTCGTCGTGCAGGAGCACGTCCGCGTCGAGTCCGGATG
>CAZADC010000072.1:0-12209 GCA_964483755.1 uncultured Planctomycetaceae bacterium
CGAGCCCGCCGTGCCGGCCGAGCGGATCGTCGAGATGTCCGACGTCGCGCGGCGCGTGCCGGCGGCGACGCACGTCAAGCGTTTCGCGGCCGACGTGGCGCTGGCGACGCATCCGGACTCGCAGCTCGCACCGGAGCCCGTCCGGCGGTACGTCCGCCACGGGGCGTCGCCCCGCGCGGCGCAGGCGATGCTGCTCGCGGCCAAGGTGGTTGCCGCGCGCGAGGGACGCGCGAACGCTGCGCTGGACGACGTTCGCGCCGCCGCGGCGCCGGCGATGCGGCACCGGCTGATCCTGTCGTTCGAGGCGCAGGCCGACGATGTCCGCCCGGAGGACCTGATCGCCGACGCCGTCGCCGCCGTGACGGACTCGCAGCAGCCGCGGTGACCACGCCGGGGGGAATCCCAGGGGCGCCGCAGAAGGCGAAGTGCAAATCGGCTTGGGCATTGCGCGCGGTTTGCCGCGCCGGGGCGCCCGCCCCCGGTGCAGAATCGTCTCCACCCGGGAACCGCTCGTCCGCTCGCTGCGCTGCCTGGTGAACGTCCTTCGCCGCCGCTGACGCGCACGTCAGCCCAGTGTGACGGTGATCGTCCGGAAGGCGCCCTCGCGGACGAGGCGGGCGTGTTCGCCGACGATGCAGCCGCACTCGATCGTCGTCTCGTTGCCGTCGGCGTCGGCCAGCGTGATGCGCTGCGGCACGACGGCGTCCGGGCCGGCGGTCGGCTTGCCGGTCGGGTTGACGTAGACGATCAGCGTCCGGCCGAGGAAGGCGAAGGCGTAATGCCCGGGCGGGAGGTGGGCTGACTGCTCGGCGCCGTCCCGCCGCCACGTGACGGTTCGCGCCTCGTCGGAGAATAACCATTCCGGCAGCGACGGACACGGCCGGAACACGAGCTCGCCGTCCCCGTCCATCTCGAACGGCCGCTCGCCGAGTCCCATCGTCAGCCAGAGGTGCACGAGTTCCGCGGTCGACCCGCTGAGGCGTGCGTAGAATCCGCGCCCGTGCTGCGTCGCGTCCGGATAGTCAGAGCAGACCAGGAAGCTGGAGTTCTCCAGCACGCTGCGGCGGTACCGCTCGGGCGGCTGGAAGGGGATCAGCGCATCGCGGAACGCCTCGAAGAACTCCTCGTGCAGCCCGCTGCGGAGCAGCTCCAGAAGGTACTTGTACTGCATGTGCAGGTAGATGCTCTCGCGCTCGAGCCAGCCCGCCGTGAAGGCGACCACCCGTCCGAGCGAGTAGGGCTCGTCGGCGAGCGACCCGCACACCCGGTACATCTTCAGCGGGCGGTCGTACAGTTCGGAATTCCGCACGGCGCGGTGCTGGGCGAGGGCGGCATCGCGGGCGCCGCAGGTGCGGAGGTAGTGCATCGGGCCCTCGAGGAAGGGGGCCGTGGGAATCTGCCGCCACCGCCTGGGCTGCAGAACCGTCCGCCCGTCAACCTCCTCCGTGTCGTACTCGACCATCTCGTGGCGGAAGTAGCCGTGCATCAGCCCGGTCCGCTCGTCGATTCCGCGGGCGATTCCCCGCTCCAGCTTGCCCTCGCAGGCGCGGAGGAACGTTTCGACGTCCCCGGCAGCCAGCTCCGTCTCGTCGCCGTCGATTCCGTCCCACGTCGCCTCGCGGAAGTGTTCCTTCGCGTCGTTGGTCCGCTCCCAGTGCGCCAGCAGCGACGCCTCGTCCTCGCCGCCGCATTCGGCCAGCGCGGCAGACAATTCGTCGACGAGCTTCGCCGTCTCGCGCGGCAGCTTCACCGTCCGTCCGTCCGTGGCGGCCACGGCGTTGAGACACATCCGCACGAGTCGCAGGGTCTCCATCGTCTCGGGATCCCGGAAGAAGCTGGTGACGCCGATGAGCGAGTCGTTCCAGTTGGGGCGTCCCGCTTCCATCTCGATGCCGACGCCGAAGGGGTCCAGCGTTGCCGTCTTGACGGCCGCCAGGGAGAGAAGCTTGGTCAGCAAGGTCGTCCGGTACGGTCGGCCGCGGCCGTGATCGGTCCGCATGACGCAATCCTCGCCGATGCCGGCGGGCAGCTCGCGGACCTCGATTGCGTCGGCCTGGAAGGGTTCGCCGTCGCGCAGGACGTACCGACGGCTGCGGGGCCTGACGACCGCGGGGCTCTGGAAGAAGGTGTATCCGCCGCCGGCGAACAGCTCCGCCGCCCGGTCCGGCCAGAGGGACAGGTATCGCTCGATGGAGTCGAGGTTGTAGTGCCAGTGGTCGGTCCAGAAGCCCGACACCGGATCGGCGAGGTCCACCTGTTCGCACCGCGCGATCAGGTCGGCGAGCAGGTCGTCGGGGCTTGTGCTGAGGGGCACGGGCCTGCGGGCGATCGGCGTCAGGACGTCGCCGGGGGTGAACGGCCCGGCCACGATCCGCGCCAGCTCGGCCCGGTCGTCGGCGTCCGGGACGTGGGGGGCGAGCAGATCATCGGCGTCGGCCGACGCGTCGAGCACGAACTTCGTCCCCTGCAGTCCGCTGGGGTTGTACCCGTCGATCCGCAGGTAGTTCATGAATGTGCGGATGTTGGATTCGCCGACGTCCGGATTGACGTACACGTCATTGCGGCGGTTCTGCAGCATGTCGCGGTAGGCCCCGTTGCCCTGCGACCAGAACGCCGGCTCGATGACGAAGAAGTTGTAGTCGCGCTCCATGTCGCCGTGGATCCGTGAGAAGACGTGGAACGTCCGCTTGCGCCCCGTGGAATCCGGGAGCGTCACGGGCAGCCCGCCCCGGAGCGTGTTGTCGAGGAAGGTCTGCCCGACGTACCCGTCGAACGCCCGTTCGCCGGAGAAGGTGGCGACGCGCCCGGTGATGCCCTCGATCACGCGTCGATTCTCCGCAAGCTTCTCGTCGAACCAGCCCGCTGTCGTGACGCGGTCGCGGATCGGCGCCAGCGCCTCGGTTCCCCGCGCCCGGCCGAAGACGCCGTGCAGCGTCAGGCTTTCGCCGGGCGCCAGGCGGCGGCGGACGTGCGTCATCGCGGCGGGGATATCGTTCTCGGTGGCCTGAGCGGCCGGGACGGTATAGTCGTCCGCGTCGAGCAGCGCCATCGGGGTGTCCAGGCTGGTGTCGCTGCCGAACACCGCGCGGGGGTCGACGATCGCCGCCAGCACGCCGCTCTCGTCCCAGCGGATCGCGTAGTTGCCGAACTCGTAGTACTCGAGGTTCGGATCGTCGGAGATCACGCAACGGAGCTGGTAATAGGGGAGCGTCGCGTCGGCGAGGGTCACCTGGATCCAGCCCTTGGACGTGTAGGTCATCAGCCGGGCGTTGGGGTAGTCGATTCCGTAGACGGCCACCCACGGCAGCCCGTCGACGCAGTCCAGATCGATCGCCTCGCCGCCGACGTTGCGCACCTCGACCCGGCGGGCGAGGGCGGGGAAGGTCTCGCCGGGTACGGTCATGAACGTCACGGCCGTCTCGATGCCCAGCGACTCGTCGCGCTCCAGCAGGTGGACCGACGCCGCGTCGAAGGTCATCCGCTGCGTGCGCCCGGCCGTGCGACGCCCGGGCGTGTCGCGGAACGGCTCGCGGTAATGCTCGCCGGCGGCGCTGCGGACCTTGAGAAAGGTGCGGAAGCCGAGCGTCGGCGTACGGCGGTACGCGACGTTGGCCGAGGCGAACTCGAGCATGGCGTGGTCGCGGTCGGCGACGCCGAATGAGCAGATGCACTGCCCGCGGTTGACGTAGAACGCCCAGGAGGGAATCCCGCGGAGCCCCGCGACGGCGGGCAGGAAGCTCGCGAACGGGTCGGCGGTATTGTAGTTCTCGATGACGGTCCGCCCCTCGGGCGTGATCTCGTAACGAACGTCGTCAGGCATCGGGGTCTCCATGGGATCACGGTGGACAAAGCGGCAGCCGGCGTCCTTACGCGCCCAGCTCCCGGCTGCGTGCGGCGGCGGCGCGGACGGCGGCAACGAGCGCGGGCTTGACGCCGGCGGCGTCGAGGGTCTCCACGGCTCGCTGCGTTGTCCCGCCGGGCGAGGTGACCCGGGCGCGGAGCCCCTGCGGCGGTTCGCCCGTCTCGTCGAGGAGCTTGGCGGCTCCGGCGCAGGTGCGGACCGCGAGCGTCGCGGCGACGCCCGGGTCCAGCCCCTCGGCGACGCCTGCGTCGATCATGGCCTCGATCAGGTAGAAGAAGTACGCCGGCCCGGAGCCCGAGACGGCCGTCACGGCGTCCATCATGTCCTCGTCGACCACGACGGTCCGCCCGCTCGCGGCGAAGAGGTTTTCCGCCCAGTGGACCTCCTCGCGGGTCGCGCGCTGCCCGGCGGCCAGGGCGGTCATCCCCGCCCCGACGAGCATCGGCGTGTTCGGCATGGCGCGGACGAGCCGTCCGCGCCCGCCGAGGTGCTCGTCGAGCACGGCCGTTCGCACGCCCGCGGCGACGGAGATCACCGTCGCGTCGGCGCGCACGGCGCCGGCGATCTCGTCGAGAACCTTCCCGAGCATCTGGGGCTTGACGGCGAGCAGGACGCGGGGACATCCGGCCGGGGCGCGATTGTCCTCGACGCAGTCCACGTTCAGCTCGCGCGTGAGCAGCCGGCGGCGTTCCAGCGCCGGATCGGCCGCCAGGATCGCCGTGTGCGGCAGGACGTTCGCCTCCAGCACGCCGCGGAGAATCGCCTCGGCCATGTTACCGGCCCCGATGACGCCCAGTTGATAGTCGGCCATGATCGCCTCCCGCGGGGAGCATATCGCGCGCCGCGACGGTTGGGAAGGACGCGGCGCGGGCGTGTCCGGCGACGGAGGCCGTCCGCCCGCCCGACGGTGTCAGAGCTGCGGGGCCTCTTGCTTCGGCGAGTACTTGCGGACCAGGCGGACGAGGTCGTCCTGGTGCGGGTCGATCTCGAGCGAGGCGTTCCAGGCCGCCAGCGCCTTGTCGCGGAGTTCGCCTCGGGTGCGGTCGTGGATGAACCGGTTCATATACACCACGCCCAGCCCGCGGTGGGCGACGGCGCTGTCGGGGTCGAGACCGAGGGCGGTGCGGTACGCCTCCTCGGCGGCGTCGAGGTCTTCGAGGTGATAATGACAGATGCCCATCTGCTCCCACGGCGCCGCCCATTCGGGCGACCGGTCGGCCGCCTGGCGAAAGCTCACCAGCGCCGGCCTGACGCGTCCTTGGCGCAGATAGGTCGACCCCAGGTTCACCAGGAGCTGCGGCTGGTCGGTGTCCAGCTCCAGCGACTGCTTGTAGGCTTGGATCGCCTCGTACAGGCGATTGCGGGCGTCGCAGATGATGCCGAGGTTGTTGTATGCTTCCGGGCTGTCGCCGCGGAGGCGAATCGCCGCCCGGCAGTATTTTTCGGCCAGCTCGTACTTGCCGAGCTGGAAGTAGCAGGCGCCGAGGTTCAGGTTCGTGTCGAAATCGCTCGGCTCCAGTGTGACGGCACGGACGTATGTGTACACGGCCCGACGCATGTGCTTGCGGAAGGTGTCGGCGGCGCGGGCGGCCTCGGCGAGCATCTGGTACGTCACGCCCAGGTTGTAGTGCGGGCGGAACGCGTAGGGATTCGTGCG
Source organism: uncultured Planctomycetaceae bacterium (assembly GCA_964483755.1). Lineage (GTDB taxonomy): Bacteria > Planctomycetota > Phycisphaerae > SM23-33 > SM23-33 > CAZADC01. Next base: position 5,520 of record CAZADC010000072.1, read on the forward strand.
GCAGGCGGATTCGTACGCGCCGCGGGCGTCATCGAGGTTGCCGCGCTTGAGCTGAATATCCCCCACGGCGGCGTAGGCGACCGACATGTCCGGGTCGGCCGCGATGGCGCGCTTCAGCTCCGCGAGCGCCTCGTCGTATTCCCGGCGGTCGGCCAGGAGCTTGCCCTGCTCGTAGTGCCGCACGGCCGCGGCGCGGTTGATCTCGCGACAGCCCGGGACGCCTGCCGCGAGCAGTCCGACGATCAGTGTCGCCTTCAGGATGTTTCCGCGCGTGAGCATGGCCCGTCCCGTCATCATTGACCGCTCGTTTGTATCGTCGGCGCGTGCCGGGGGTCAAGCGCTTTGGCATGTCCGCTGTCAAGGAACGCGATACAATGCGGCCGATCCGTCGTCATTCCGTGCGGAGACCGTCGTGGACAAGAGGACGCTGGGGAAATCAAAGCGCATCACCCGGCGGTCGGACTTCAACCGGCTGTTCGAGACGGGCCGTCGCGCCACCGACGGATGGCTGATGCTTTTGGCCGAGCCCAACGAGCTGGACTACTCCCGCTGCGGGGTGGCGGTGTCGGGCAGGCACGGCGTCGCACCCGCGCGGAACCGCGTGAAACGCCTGTGCCGCGAGGCATTCCGACTGGACCAGTACGAGCTGCCGGCGGGATGGGACTTCATCCTCGTCCCGCGTCCGGGCAGGGAGCACACGCTGGGGCGATTGCGGTCCTCGCTGGCGTCGTTGGCGATCAAGGTGACGGCCGGGCAAGGCGGGACCGGCCGGGACGGGGATTGCCGATGAACTCCCGCGACGCCGCTCGACGGGTCGCTCACCTTCCGGCCAGGGCGCTGGTGCTGCTCGCGCGAGCATATCAGGCGACGCTCTCTCCGCTGATCGGGCGCCAGTGCCGGTTCGTGCCGACGTGCAGCCGTTACTTCATCGAAGCGATCGAGACGCACGGCGCGGTCCGCGGCGGGCTGATGGGGCTCTGGCGCGTCCTGCGCTGCAATCCCTTCTGCCGCGGGGGCTACGACCCGGTTCCGCCCGCGCGCTGAGGCCCGCCGGCAATGCGGATGACGGTGTCGACCGTCGCATCGGCCGGCAGCCGCAGCGCGACGCGCTCGGCGAGTCGGTTATCGCGTCCCATTCCGCCGCCGGCGTAGACGGTGTAGACGTCCTGACGACGGTCGTCGACGTTCGCCCGGCCGCCGACGAGCCCGATGTCCGCGATGCGGCTGTGCGCACAACCGTTCGGGCAGCCCGACACGCAGACCGTCGCATCCGACGGCAGCACGCCGCTCAGCCTGTCGCGGAGGCGGTCGGCCAGGTCGTTCGTGTCCGCCAGCCCCCGGCTGCACCATCGCGTGCCGGGGCACGCGACGACGGACGGCTGGGGTGTCGCGGGCCCGTGGAGAGCGGGGTGTTCGGCGACGGCGACACCGAGGGTGTCCGCGTCGAGCCCGAAAAGGACGACGCGATGATGCCGAGCCACGCGGACGGCACAATTGCCGGCGTCGAGCAGGTCCGCGATTGCCTCGGCGGCGCGGGGCGTCACGTCGCCGTTGTGGAAGGTAAGCGTCCGCCAGGATTCGAACGGCCCGTCGGCCTGGAGCGGCACGTCCGGCCATTTGCGGTCGCGCTCGGCCTGGTCGGCGGCGTCGGCGAGCATCGCGACGAACGCCTCATCACCGACCCGCTCGCGAACGTGCCGCAGGCGGGCGCGGCGACGGTTCTCGCGGTCGCCGTGCTCGGCGAAGACCCGCGCCGCCCCGGCGATCAGCGGCAGCACGCGCGACGGGGCGACCCGCTCAAACGCCCGGATGCCCAGCGCCGGGCGGGCGCCCAGCGACCCGCCGGCGAAGACGTCGAACGTCCAGCCGTTGCCGTCGGCGCGAGCGACAAACCCCAGACCGTTGGCGCACGGACCCGCGCACGCGTTCTCGCAGGCAGAGAAGGATATCTTCAGCTTGCGCGGCAGGTCATAGATGCCCGGCGTCGCTTCCAGCAGGCGTCGCGCCTGGCGGGCGAGCGGGTGCAGGTCGGCTCGTCCCGCTCGCACGCCGCTGCACGCGCAGACCGTCACGTTACGCAGCGTGTCGCCGCAGGCGCCGAGCCCGGTGAGCCCGGCGTCGGCGAGCGCATGCTGAACCGCGGGAACGTCCTCGCCCGCGAGCTCGTGCAGTTCAATCTCCTGGCGGGTCGTCAGGTGAAGCGGGGCGGTGGGCGTATAGCGCCCGGCGACGGCCGCGAGGACCCGCCAGTGCGCCGCGTCGGCGTCCCCGCCGAGCAGCTTGACGCGCTGCATCCAGTGCTCGCCGTCGCGCTGGCGGTAGAGTCCGAGCAGGCGGGCGGCGGCCGCGTCGTCGAGCAGGGCGTCGCAGGGGAAACGGGGTCGTTGGTCGGTCATGCGGGTTCTCGCGGGACGGCGGGATGGGTACCTGCTCAGAGAGCGTTGTATCGTCGCCGACGGTGCGGGGCAAATCCCTGCAGCCTGCGGAGGGAAAAAACAAGCGGCGGGAGGTCCGCCCGGCTGGCCCGGTGTCGGGTCGAGATCCGTCCCGCCGCTGTCTCCACTCGTCAAGCTTCACGGCCGTCACCTTGTACCGCCGGTGCGGCCGACTGTCCCCTGCAGACTCAGATGCTGTAGCTCGGTACGTGCGGCCCGGCCGCCGGGGTTTCGGCGATCAGATCCTCGAAACTCGTGCAGTCGTATACGCCGGCCATCGCCTCGGCCGCCCGACGCCACATGCCCGCGAACGCGCAGTAGGGTCCCAGAGAGCATTCGGGGTCCGGGCCGTCTGCGCACGGCACGGGCGAGAGCGGGCCTTCCACGAAGCGAATGATCTCTCCCGCCGTCATCCGGTTCGCCGGGCGCGCCAGGAAGTACCCGCCGCGCGGCCCGCGCCGGGATTCGACGAACCCGCCGCGCCGCAACTCGCCGAGAATCAGCTCGCAGAACCGCCGGGGTATCTCCTGGGCGTCGGCGATCTCCGCCACCGATACCGGCTCATCGCTCTCGCGGCGGGCGAGTTCGTAAACCGCCCGCAAGGCGTACTGGCATTTCTGCGATAGGTTCACTCTATTCCTCAGTATTCTGATAGGAATACTATGCAATATGGTGTGGCCGGTCAAGCGGCAAATCGGAATTCCGGCTGAACGGCGGGAACCGGCGTGTCTCCCGGCTGCCTGAGCCTTTTGTTCGCGGCAACGCTGGCGGGCGGGAGCCGGTTGCCTTGCAGGGGGTATCAGAGGGAGCGGGCGATGGGACTCAGGCTCGCTGATCGGGCGGGACGACCTGCCCGGTCCCGGCGTGCGATTCCGAATCGAAGGAAAAGGGGCCAGGAATCTTTTCTGTTTCCTCCCACTGCGCCAGCCGCGATCCAGGTCCACGCGAACAGCGGGCAGGAGGCATGAGACAAGGCTCCCAACCCCTTTTCTTCACTTCCTGGCTTCTCCGCTAGGCGGGAGGTTCGTTCCCCTGTATCTCGGCAACGGTTTCGCCGACGGCCAGCATGCGTGTCCGCAGCCGTTGCCGCAACTCCCGACGCACATCGTCCACTTCGGCGTCCCGTATTCGGTTGGTCAGTTCGGCGGGGTCGTCGCGGAGGTCAAAGAGCAGTTCCTCCTCGTAGCCTTGCGTCTCGTCGCACCAGGCGACGCAGTACTTCCATCGCTCCGCGCGCAGCGCTCGGCGGCGGCCGGTGGTCTGAAGTTGAACAAAGGCGTCCGTTGGCCAGTCCGGCGGTGGAGATGTTGCCGCATCCTGAAGGGGGCGCCCGTGCATGTCTGGGGATTCCGGCAATCCCGCCGACCGCAGCACCGTCGGGGCCACGTCAGCCAGGGAAGCGAAGGCGTTGACCTCGCGCCCCGTCGGGAAGCCGGGCCCGCGAACCACCAGCGGCACTTGGATGGACGCCTCGTGGCATGTGGCCTTCTGGTGAACCGGATGCCGAGTGTAGAAATGATCGCCGTGGTCGCTGGTGTAGAGCACCACGGTGTTCTCCTTCATGCCGAGTTCTTCCAGAACGGCACAAAGGCGACCAACGTTGGCGTCGACTCTCTCGACCATACCCAGATAGTCGGCCCAGTATTCGCGCCAGTATCCCTGCCCCTCGGTGAGGTCATTCGGCGCCGGTGAGTCGGCGAATCGCTCCCTCGCCCCGGCCGGGCCGTCGTACGCAATCTCGCGATACAGGAAGCGCTCGTGCCGGCTGGGCGGGCCCTCGTAGAGCCGGTGATACGGTTGCGGGTGCGGCTCGATCCAGGAGAGGAACAGCAGCAGCGGGCGTTCGGATTGCCGCCCGCGCAGGTACTCGATGGCCCAGTCGGTGTAGGCGTCGGCGCGGAATCGATCGTGGAACGCCACCCGACGTCCGTCGCCGTCAAACAGCCAGCCGTCCTCGGCGTTGCTGGTGTACTCCGGCACGTCGGCTGCCAGCCAGAAGTCGCGCCAACCACCACGCCGCCGCGACGGCACCGGCGTTTCGGGCTGACCGGCTTGCTTGGCCGCACGATCCGTGCCCAGGTGCCACTTGCCGACGTAAGCGGTCTCGTAGCCCGCCTCACCGAGATGATGAGCGATGGTCCGCTCACTGTCGGGCAGCGGAATGCCATTCCTCACGCAGCCGGTGGCCGAGGGGTAGCGGCCCGTCTGCAAACTGCTGCGCGCCGGCCCGCAGACCGGCTGGGTCGTGTAGGCCCTGGCGAATCGTGTGCCCTCGGCCGCGAGGCGGTCCAGGTTGGGCGTCACCGGCAGCGGGTAGCCGGCGCAGTGGAGCGTGTCGGCCCGCTGCTGGTCGGATAGAAGAATCATGATGTTGGGTCGCTGCCGGGACATCATGGCTCCTCCGCCATGACCTTGATCATTTGCCAGGCGTGCACCCCTGGCGCCGTCAGCGTGGCCGAATCTCCGTCGACTGCCAGCGGAATCTCGTCCCCGCCCGGCAGCAGAACCGCTCTGGCGGGCGTGCGGGGTACGGCAAGACGGACCCGGATTTCCCCCAGCGTAGGGAACTCCGCCGTCACGTTCGGCTCCTCCTGCCAGCGGGCCATCGCCCAGTGCAGCAGATGCAGCAGATAGCCGTCCGACGTCTCGAACAGGTGCGCGGCGACGCTGCTGCCGGCGTCGTGCGTGACGAGCTGCCAGCCCAGCAGGCGGCGGATCAACCGCAGCAGCGTGTCGCCATAAGACGGAGCCCCTGTCTCGCGGTCCTCTCGCAGCAGGTCGCATCCGCTGTAGATGGCCCGCCCGCGCTGGACGATGATCGGTCCGGCGGGTTCGTCCTCGGGGAAGGGGTAGCGCGTGGAGCGGTAGCGGTAATGGCTGGCCAGCACCTCGGCGTCGGGGTGCGGGGCGATCATCTGGACCGGCGTTCTGGCGATGGGGCAGAAGCCGTCCGGCCGCAGATCGGGCACGAGCCGGTAGAAATGGCCACTGGGGCCAAAGGCGTCTTCGACATCGCTGATGCCGGCGGCCTGACCGATCTCGGCCGACCCGGTGGCTTCGGCGGCGGCTTCCGGCGAGAAGTCCACGGGGTCGCAACCGAACAGGTGTTCCGCTCCATGCAGCGCCTGGCCGAACGCCAGCAGGGCGCCGCCTTCGTCCATGTGGCGTCTCAACCGCCGGAGCAACTCCGGCGAAGCGGGCTTCTCGCCCGGCCAGATCACCAGCGCAGCCGGCGGCAGGGGCTCGTCAACGGTGGCCACGTCGAACTGAACGCCCAGCTCCTCAAGCAGCCGGGCGGCATGGCGGGTGACGGCGGCAAAGCGGGGCACGATGGTTCCACACCCCTTCTCGACGACGGACAGCAGCACCGCCTCCCGACACGGGCGGGCGGCATCCAGATCGGCTTCGCAGTCAGCCAGTTCGGCGTAGATCGGCGACAGGCGTCGATACACTTGCGGCTCGAGCCGGCCCTCGGGGTGGCGCTGGTCGCCGAGGGAGGGCATGCACCCCAGAGATACGGCCCGGCCGATGTCGAAGCGTATCTGGTCCGGCGTCCGCAGCGTGCCGGGGTCGGCCCAAGGCTTCTGGAACCGGCTGACCAGGCCGATGACGCTCTCCCCTCGTCCCCGCAGCCAGCGGGCGTTGGTGCTGAGCTTCTCGGGACTTTGGAAGCTGATGGGGTTCTCCACCTCCTGCAGCGGCTGAATTCCGAGGCACCCGCTTTCGCCGGGGTTGACCAGAGAGTTGAAGAAATTGACCGCGTCGGGCAGGCGAGAGCAGATGAACTCGTTGATCTCGGCGCAGCGCTGGCGAACCAGTTCCCGTCCCAGTCTCCATCGCGCGGCCGGGGTGTCCTCGACCAGTCGCGCCCGCGCGGCGGCATCAAACCAATCGCCGTAGAAGGCGCCGTCCACGTAAAGGCAGATGTCGAACCATACCCCGTCGATCTCGGGGCACAGTTCGATCAGCTCCTCCATCTCGGGCTTGATCACCTCGTCGATGTAAGGCGAGGCGAAGCACATGTGCCGCATCTCGCCCCAACTGGCGCAGGTCCCGTCGCGGTGCATCTGCCGCCACTCGGGATGTGTCTTCGCAGCCTGGCCGTCCAGGCCCAGCGACCAGTAGGCCTGCACCTTGATGCCGCGCGCCGCGCAGGCCTTCACTGTGGTCGGGAACAGGTCCGGCCGGGCCAGGTGCGGGTGCGACGGCGTCACCCGCGATTGGTGATACAGGTGGCCGTAGTGGCACTTGCCGG
>CAZADC010000073.1:0-12132 GCA_964483755.1 uncultured Planctomycetaceae bacterium
GCCTTGACCTGGATGCCGTCCTTGGCGACGGCGTCGACGGTGGTCTTGCCGGACGAGGGGTTGGGGCAGTCGATCACCTTGGGGTTCACCGACGTCTGCACGGCGTCGAGGATGTCGCGCCCGGCGAGGTCGATCGCCGTGGCGGTCTTCCAGCTCAGCTCGATGTTCGCGCGGTTGGCGGCGATCAGCGCGCGGACCACGTTCACCGGACGCCCGCCCGCGAGGTAGTGCGATTCCAGCTCGCCGGTCGAGACCTGCAGCCCCGCCCGCACCGCCTGGATTCGCGACAGGACGATGATCTGCGGGTTCACCTTGCGGAATCGCATGCCGATCAGCTCGCGAATGCCCACGCCCGCGTTCGCCGCCAGCGCCTGCAACCACAGCCCGAACAGCGGCCCGAACAGCGCCAGGAACACCAGCACCGCGACGACCGCGATCCCGACCAGAATCCACACGCCGGCGCCCACTTGCGCCAGCATCATCCAGTTCATCTCCATGTCCGTGCGTCCTTTCCGTTTCGCTCAGCGATGCAGGTTCGAATGTCATTTCGCGTGCGGCTCACTCCGAGGGCTCGGGCACGTCCGCGCGGCGGACGACCACGTCCGTGCCGCGCGAGCGGAGGATCGTCACCGTCGCGCCCCGCTCCAGCATGCCGTGCTCCGCGACGGCGTCGATCCGCCGCCCGTCCACGCGCACCGTGCCGGACGGTCGCAGCTGCGTCTCGGCCGTGCCGGTCCGTCCGACGAACCGCTTCAGCTCGCCGGCGTCGGGCGTCCCCTCGCCCGGCTCGACCACCAGCTTCCGCAGGAACAGGTGCCGACCCAGGCGCGAGTCCGGCAGGAACTTCACCAGCGCCACCAGGTATGTCGGAATCGCAATCAGCACAGCGATCAGCAGCAGCGTGCCGAAGATGCCCGAGACCGTGAACGCGAGGTATACGGCCGCGCCCTCGGCGCCGATGGCGCCCGCCGCCAGCACGCCGAAGGTCGGCGTGAGAATCTCCATCAGCAGCAGCGCCAGTCCGGCCAGCACCAGCGCGAGTATGATTACGACCGTCGAAGTCACCTATGCCTCCTCCGCCGGCTCGACGACGACGCGGTTGCCCCGCCGCTCGAGCACGCGGACCTTGCGTCCCGGTTCGATGTATTGTCCCTCCGCAACAGCGGAGAGCAAGTCTTCCCCGAATCGGACCGTGCCCACCGGGCGGCACATTCCCTCGACAACGCCCACGTCGCCGGCGGCGATCCGCCCCACCGGCGAAGATTCCGCCGCCGGAGCATCTCCCGCCCCCTCGGCCGGTGCGAGGAAAAACTTGTTCGCCACGGGAACCTTCGGCAGGTACTGCGCGATGACGACCGCCCCCACCACGGCCGCCATGAACCCGAGCGCCACCGCAATGACGCCGTCGGCGAGCAGACCCCAGTCCAGGTCCGTGGTCGGGATCGGCAGCTCGTCGGGCGCATTGGAGACGAACATCGCCAGCAGCCCGACGCCCATGCACAGCAGCCCGGCGATTCCCGCGACGCCGAAGCCCGGGATGACGAAGACTTCCAGCGCCAGCAGCACCACGCCCAGGGCGAACAGGCCGATCTCCCACCACTGGGCGAGCCCGGTGAGGAACTGGCTTCCGAAGAGGACCGCGAAGCACAGCACCGCCAGCGCGCCCGGCACGCCGAAGCCCGGCGAGTTGATCTCGGTGTACATCATCAGCAGCCCGACGAACAGCAGCACGCTCGCCACGGCGGGACTGGTCAGGAACGCCACCAGCCGCTCCGACCACGTGTCGGCGAGCACCTCGGCCGCGCCGGCGACGTTGAACTGCTCCTGGAGCGCGTCGAGCGACTCGCTGGAGCCCGACGCCAGCCCGAGGAACACCGCCTCGTCGGCGGTGGCGGTGACAATCTCCTCGGCGTCGTCGACGACGCGGAGGAGCTCCCACTCGGCGTCCTCGCGGGGCTTGTCGGTCGGCTCGGGCGGGTTGGCGACGCGCTGCCGCCACTCGTCCGCCTCGACGATCCGCAGCTCGCGCGTCTCGATCCGGCGGACGAGCCACAGCTCCATGCTCATGTCGATCATGCCCTCGCACAGCGGCACGCTGTAGCCGTTGTTCTTCGCGAGGGTGCGGACCTCGGCCCGCATCGCGGATTCGATCTTGCCGCGCTCCTCGGGGGGGATCGGCTGGAGCTGCCCGCCGGGCCCGACCATGATCGGCATCGCATCGCCGATGACGGCGGTCGGGGAGACAACGATCTCCTCGCACGCCAGCGAGATGATCGCCCCGGCGCTGAACGCCTCGGGATTGACGTAGGCGACGGTGTAGGTGTCGCGCAGTCCGTCGAGGATCAGCCGCACGATGTCCAGCATCGCGCCGCTCTGCCCGCCGGGGGTGTCCATGTCGAAGATGACCAGCTCCGCCCCGGCCCCCCGGCAGCGGATGACCTTCCGTTCGACCGCGGCGGCGGTCGTCGCCGTGATCGGCCCGTGGATGGGGATGACGAAGGCCTGTTGAACGGTCTGGGGGAGCTCGGGGTGGTCGACGTCGGGCGCCGGGAACCACCCCTGCGGCGTGACGCGGGCGTCGGGCGGCGGCGCGGGCGCGGAAGCCGGGCGGGTCTGCGACGACGCCACGGACGCCGCCCCGCCGAGGCCGATGCAGCACGACATCGCAGCCGCCAGAAATCTCATCAGCCGGTCCCTTTGCCCACGCAGAGACGTGCGGGTCGGGCACGCGCCGAATCACCCGCCTTCCTGCATTCATACGCTCTCAGACGCGTGCCCACAAGTCAATTCCGGCGCCGGTTGTGACGCGTGAAGACGGAAATGTGTGCCGCGCCCTCTCGCCTTCGACATGCACGTCGTGCGCGGTGTCTTCCCCACTCGACAGGTTCAGGGCGCCGCGCCCCGCGGCTCAGGCGGGCTGCTCGGCCGTCGGGGTCGAGGGAGGCGGCCCGTCGTCGCGGTCCGCGGCGGCCTGCTCCGACCGGATCGCCCGCCACAGCCAGACGATCCCCAGCACCCCGGACAGCAGGTTGGCGATGCTGATACCGATGTAGATGCCGTAGAGCCCCAGCACGACGCCGCCCAGCGCCGACAGCCCGATGTACCCGACCAGCAGGCGGACGATGTTCAGGATCGCCGCCGCTCGCGGACGATGCAGGGCGTTGAAGCCCGTCGTCGCCAGGATGCACACGCCGCGCATCCCGTACCCGATCGGCAGGATCCGGAAGTACCACGTCAGGTGGCGCACCACGGCCGGCTCGTCGGAGAACGCCGTCGCGATCGGCCTGGCGAGCGGCGCCAGGACGGCAGCGCACAGCAGACCCCACCCGACCGAGAACAGAATGGTGTACTTCGACGCCCGTCGGACGCGGTCGATCTGCCCGGCGCCCCAGTTCTGCCCCACGAACGGGAGCAGCGCGCTGGCCGTCGCCCAGATGACCATCACCGCGAACGCCTCGAGGCGCAGCCCCGCCCCGGTAGCCCCGACGGCCGGCTCGCCGTACTCGGCCACCAGGCGGGTGATGACCGCAATCGTGATCGGGTACATCAGCGCCGTCGCGGCCGCGGGAATGCCGATGTGCAGGATGCGCTTCCACGAATCCCAGATCGTCGATAGCCGCCGCAGCGGGCTCTCGAGCATCCGCTTGTCGAAGTGGAGAATCGCCAGGGAGACGATCATCGTGCACGCCCGCCCGATGACCGTCGCCACGGCCGCGCCGCGGATGCCCAGCGTGGGCAGGCCCCACAGGCCGAAGATCAGCAGCGGGTCGAGGGCGACGTTGATCAGCGCCCCGAGCACCATGATCAGCCCCGGGCGCAGGGTGTCGCCCGAGGCGCGGATGGCGTTGTTGCCCACCATCGGCACGACGAGGAAGATCATCCCCACGTACCAGACGGTCATGTACTCGGCGATCAGCTCGACCTGGGCGCCGTCGGCGCCGAGCAGGCGGAAGGTCGGCTCGATCACGGTCAGCCCGATCGTTGACAGCACCGCGACGATCAGCAGCGCCAGCACCAGGGCGTGCACCGTCAGCCGACGCACCAGCGCCGGGTCGCCCTGCCCGATGGCGCGGGAGATGACCGCCCCGGCGCCCATGCCGATGCCCATCGCAATGCTGCCCATCGTGATGACGACGGGAAAGGTGAACCCGATCGCCGCAAGCTGCGCCGTGCCGAGCTGACCGACGAAGTAGACGTCCGCCGCATTGAACGCGACGATGGAGAACATCCCCACGATCATCGGAAGCGTCATGTGCAGCAGGCGCTTCGCGACCGGACCGGCCGTCAGGTCCGTCGTGACGACCCCGATTGTGCTCGTATCCTCGGCGACGACGCACCTCGCTGACGCCCGGCGGACAGCCCCGGCCGTCGCGCGCCGGATGCCGGACGGGTTGGGTTACAGGTACTTCTCCAGGAGCACGCCGTAGCGCTCGGACAGACCGTCGGGTCGGTGGTCGGGCGCCGTCCAGATGCCCAGTTCCAGCGCCAAGTGCGCCGGCGACGGCTCGTCGGCGATCTCGCCGAACCGGGCCACCGCCTCCTTGATAAGATCGATCGCGTTGCCGGTCGCCTCCGTCAGATTGCCGATGATCTCGCGCAGGAGCTCGTGCTTTTCCAGGTCGGCCGGCATGGGGCGCCAGCAGTCGTAGTCGCTCGGCAGGCAGACCGCCGCGTAGGCCAGCTCCGCCTCGCGCGCGAGCTTCGCCTCGGGCATCAGCGTCATGCCGATCAGGTCCCCGCCCCACTGGCGGTGCATCTCCGACTCGGCCCGCGTCGAGAACGCCGGACCTTCCATGCAGACGTAGGTCCCGCCGTCGTGGACGGTTGTATCCGCCGCCGGGGCGCAGGCGAGCAGGTGCCGGCGAAGCACGGGGCAGAACGGCGAGGCGAGCTCCACGTGGACGGCAAGCGCTTCGTCGAAGAACGTCGGGGTGCGGCGGTGGGTCTTGTCGATCGCCTGGTCGGGGATGACCAGGTGCTTCGGCTCGATGTCCTCGCGGAGCGAGCCGACCGCGCCGCTGGCGATCACGTGTGTGCAGCCGAGCTGCTTGAGCGCGTAGACGTTCGCCCGGTAGTTCACGCGGGAGGGGTTGAGCACGTGCCCCTCGCCGTGACGGTTGAGGATGGCGATCTCGACGCCCTCCCACTGCGTCTCGATGACCGCGCCGCTGGGCGCGCCGAACGGCGTGTCCACCTCGCGGCGCTCGCCCTTCGTCTGCTTGCAGAGGGCGTCGCCCAGCCCGCTGCCTCCGATGATGCCGACCTTCGCCTTCGCCATGTCGCGTGGGCTCCTTTCCGTCGGGGAATGTCCGCGAAAACGGAAGACTACGCGCCCGCGACGCGAAATGAAACTTCAAATCGCGGTCGCCCGCGGCGCACGCCCGGACCCTCGCGCGAAACGTCGCGACGGACTGGTGCGCCGCCGTCGCGGATAGTAGAATAACACCGGCAGCCACGTCGGCCGAAAGGACGCTCACATGGCGAAGGTGTCGCTTTCCGAGGACATGAAGGAGCAGCGCAGCGCGTCGGGGGACCAGCCCGAAAGCGTGGGACCGTACGTCACGATCTCCCGCCAGTACGGGTGCTACGGCTTCTCGCTCGGGCTGCTCCTGCTGGACATCCTCACCGAGGAGACTCCCGAGCACCCCTGGAAGATCTACCACAAGGATATTCTCACGCACCTCGCCGACGAGACGGACATGGCCGAGGAGATGCTCGAACGCCAGCGGCGGTCCAAGCCCCGGGCGATCCTCGATTTCTTCCGGGCGTTCGGGGGCGAGAAGGTGCCCTCCGGCTACGAGGTGCGCAACCGCATCGCCCAGCTCATCCGCAGCCTGGCGATCGACGGATACGCGATCGTCGTCGGGCAGGGAGGCGCCATCGCCACGGCCGGGCTGGACAACGGGCTGTCGATCCGCCTGGAAGCGTCGCTCGAGTGGAAAGCCAAGCAGGTCGCCTTCCGCGAGGGCATCTCGGCGTCCGAGGCGAAGATGCGCATCAAGGCCAAGGAGCAGGAGCGCGAGTACCTGCGGAAGGTGTACGAGCAGCGTTTCCCCGACCGCCCGCCGTTCCACGTCACCTACGATTGCTCGGCCTTCAGCCTGGCGCAGATCGCCCGGCACGTCGTCTACGGCATGCGCCTCCGCGAGATCATCTGACGGTCCGCTCTACGCCTTCAACCGCTCGGCGAGCTGGTCGAGGAAGCCGTTGAGCACCTTCTTGGGGATCGGGTCCAGCGCCGGCTCGAACGCCTCGCCCTTGCGGAAATCCTCGACCGCCTGAACGGCCGTGTACTTGTACCGCCGCAGCTTGGCGACCTGCTCCTCCGCCTGCTCGAGGCGGCTGGACATCATGCTCAGGCAGTAGTTGACGACGAAGTGGTACAGGTCCTCGGGGGACAGGTCGTCGCGGTTCTCAAGCCCCGGCTGGCTCGCGGCGGCGTCCCTCGTGCCCGACTCCGCCAGCAGGTCATGCTCCTGGCGAAGCAGGCGGGCCTTCTCCTGCTCGCGCCGGCGCTCCTCCTCCTCGTCCACCGGGGCGAGCGACAGCACTTCGTCCTCGTCCACCTCCGAGGGAATGTAGCTGCTGTTGCCGCAGTACGGGCACTTGCCGCGCTTCCCGGCCGCGTCGTCCGGCGCCTTCACCGTCTTGTGGCATCGCTCGCAGCGAAACGAGATCGACATGGCTCACCTCACTGGCTGCTCGCGGGCGGGCGCGTCCCGGCCCGTCCCTGCTTCATCTATCGGCCGGGAGACTACTCGCCCATCGCCTTGATCACCAGCCGCTTCGGGCGCTGTCCGTCGAACTCGGCGTAGAACACCTGCTGCCACGGGCCCAGGTCCAGGCGTCCGTCGGTGATCGGAAGAATCACCTCGTGGTGGACCAGCAGGTTCTTCAGGTGCGAGTCGCCGTTCGTCTCGCCGGTGCGATGGTGGCGGTAGTCGTCGCGGTACGGGGCGAGCTGCTCCAGCCATGCGTCAATGTCGGCGAGCAGCCCGCTCTCGGCGTCGTTGACGAACACCCCGGCCGTGATGTGCATCGCCGAGACCAGCACCATTCCCTCGGCAATGCCCGACGCCTCGACCACCTCCTCCACCCGGTCGGTGATGTTGACGTACTCGCGGTGTCGATCGGTGTTGAACGTGAGATACTCGGTCTTGAACTTCATTCCGGCGGCCTCCCGCGACGACTCCCGAACAGCCCGATCAGCAGCGAGATCAGCCCCACGAGCAGGATGACCGGCAGCAGGTACAGCAGCAGCCAGACGAACGCCAGCACCAGCCAGACGAACGCCAGCACCAGCCCGACGATCAGCAGCAGCACGCCGAGTCCGATCAGCGCGCCCGCGGTTGATTGCTTCATGTCGGCTCCCTGTGAGACTATCCTGTTTCGTCCGCTGCACACTATGATAGGAGTTTTCGCCCGCGCGGCAACGACGCAGGTCGGCGGGGCGTCGGGCGCGCATGCGGCCTGAGGAACCATGAGAGACCTGGCCGAACGAATCAGCACCGAGCTGCTGCCCCGCGTTTCGCATCCGGGACAGTACGTGGGGCGCGAGCTGAACGCCCGCTGCGGCGACGTGCGCGCGGCCGGGGTGTCCGTCGCCCTGGCGTTCCCGGACGCCTACACCGTCGGCATGTCGCACCTCGGCAGCCAGGTGCTCTACGCGATGCTCAACGACACGCCCGGCGTCGCGTGCGACCGGGCCTACTGCCCGATGCCCGACGCCGAGCGGGTCATGCGCGAGCGGGGCATTCCGCTGTTCGCCTGGGAATCCCGCGCCGCCGTCGCGGACTTCGACGTGCTCGGCTTCTCGCTCAGCTACGAGCTGTGCGTGACCAACATGCTGACGATGCTGGACCTCGCCGGCCTGCCGCTGCGATCCGCCGACCGGGACGGGACGCATCCGCTGGTCGTCGCCGGGGACGCCCTCGCCGACACGCCGGAGAGCACCGCGCCGTTCGTGGACGCCTTCGTCATCGGCGATGGAGAGCAGCCGCTGGCGGCGTTGGTCGAGCTGGCGCGCCGGGCCTGCGGGACTGGCACGTCGCGCGACGAGATGCTCGCCGAGGCGGCGCGGACGATCCCCGGCGTCTACGTGCCGCGGTTCTACGAACCGGTCGGCGAAGGGGTCTGGCGGCCGGTCCGTCCGACGCGCGGCGACGTGCCGCCGGTCGTCACGCGGGCCCACCTGCCCGACCTGTCCGATTCTCCCGCGCTGACCGAACCGCTCGTCCCGCTCGCCGAGGCGGTGCACGACCGCGTGACGATCGAGATCATGCGCGGCTGTCCGAACGGGTGCCGTTTCTGCCAGGCCGGGCACGCCCGCCTGCCGGTGCGCTGCCGGAGCGTCGAGGAAATCCTGGACATCGCCCGCCGCGCGATCGACGCGACCGGCTGCCGCGAGATCTCCCTGCTGAGTCTCTCGACGAGCGACTACCCGCACCTCGACGAGCTGATCGACCGCCTGAACGCGGAGTTCGCCGAGCGCCACGTGTCGATCTCCCTGCCTTCGCTCCGCGTCGACGCCCAGCTCCGCCAGCTGCCGAAGCTCACCTCCGGCGTCCGTAAGGGCGGACTGACCATCGCCGCCGAGGCGGGCAGCGAGCGCCTTCGCCGGGCGATCCGCAAGCGGATCACCGAGGAGAACATGATTGCCGGCGTCCGCGCCGCCTTCGCCGCCGGGTGGCGCAGCGTGAAGGTCTACTTCATGGCCGGTCTGCCCGGCGAGCGGGACGCCGACCTCGACGAGATGGTCCGTCTCTGCCGTCGGCTCAGCAGCGCCCGCCGCGACGTCGACGGGCACAAGGGAGCAATCAACGCAAGCGTCTCGTGGTTCGTCCCCAAACCACACACGCCGATGCAGTGGGCGGCGATGCGAAGCGAGCAGTATTTCTGGTCGGTCCGCGAGAAGCTCATCGCGGCCGCCCGGAAGTCGCCGGTGACCTTCCGCTTCCACCGCATCGAGCGGAGCGTTCTCGAGGCCGTCATCTGTCGCGGCGACCGGCGCGTCGCCGACGTGATCGAGACCGCCTGGCGGGCGGGCGCGCGAATGGATTCCTGGGACGAGCACTGGGACCACGATCTGTGGCGGCGGGCGTTCGAGACGGTCGGCTTCGATCCGGCCGCCGTCGCTCACACGGAGATTCCGACCGACGCCGAGACCCCCTGGTCGCACGTCGCGCCCCATCGCGGCCGCGAGTTTCTGCTCGGCGAGTACCGCCGGATGCTCGACGGGCTCGCCGACGACGTGGACTGATTCGATGTCTGTGCCGGGCGGAAATGAATGCCGCCCGTTCGGGGCTTCCTTCCATACGCCGACGTGACCCAGGGCTTCGGCCTTCGGCCTTGCCCTGGGCTTTCTCATCCCGGCCTTTCAGGCCTGGCTCCCGGAGCACCCAGGACGCCGCGCTTCTTGAAGGCCTGAAGGGCCGACATATGCGAGCCCGGGGCGCAGCCCGCGAGCTTGCGAGCGGCCGGAGCCCCGGGAACGCCGCCACACACGCGGAGCCCTGAAAGGGCGACACCTCCCCTACCACAGCACCTCGCGTGCGTCGAAGACCGGCCCGTCCGTGCAGCAGAGCCGGAACGACCAGCCGCGTTCGCTCTCGTCGCGGATCTTGACCACGCACGACTGGCACGTCCCCATCCCGCAGGCCATGTGACGCTCGAGCGCGAGCTGGCACTCGATCCCGTCGGCGAGGCACAGGTCGGCGACGGCCTTCATCAGCGGCTCGGGCCCGCAGCAGTAGACGACCACGTCGTCCGGCCAGGGCGTGGTCTCGTCCAGCCATTTCCGCAGCGCATTGGAGACGAACCCCTCGAAGCCCAGCGACCCGTCGTCCGTGGCGAGGACGGCCGGGACGCCCGCGCGGGCGAACTCGGCCGCACAGGGCGTCGCCTTCGCGTCCGAGCGGACCTCCGCACCGTCGACGAACGTCAGCGAGAGAACGTCCCGCGATCGTGCGCCGCAGAAGGCGGTCGCGCGCCGCCCGGCCGCTGCGAGCGACCCGGCGAGATAGATCATCGGCGGAATCCCCACGCCCCCGCCGACGCACACGGCGGCCGGCTTGTCCGGGCGGATCGCGAAACCGTTGCCGAGCGGCCCGAGCACGCTGAGCGACTGCCCGGCTTCGACGCCGGCGAGCCAGTGCGTCCCGATTCCGACCGCTCGATAGATCAGCGTCAGCTCCGTCGCGCCGTCATCCAGGTCGCGCCGCCCGGCGAGGCTCAACGGTCGTCGCAGCAGCGGCTCGCGGGCGGTCAGCTCCGGCTGCGTCAGGCGCGGCGGGCGGTCGGCCGGCCAGTCCACCTCCCTCGGCGGCGCCTGCGGCTCGGGGGGGCGGCACTGGACCTGCACGAACTGCCCCGGCCGCGACGGCGGGAAGCCCGGCAGGCGGACACGCAGCCGGTAGTGATCGACGCAGAGCGGCACGTTGTCGACGGTCTCGCCGACGAACACACCCCTCGCCGAGGATGCGGGCGATTCG
Source organism: uncultured Planctomycetaceae bacterium (assembly GCA_964483755.1). GTDB lineage: Bacteria > Planctomycetota > Phycisphaerae > SM23-33 > SM23-33 > CAZADC01. The sequence goes on from CAZADC010000073.1 coordinate 10,491, forward strand.
CTCATGGGCGTCATCGTAGAGCCCGGCGGGACCCCGCACAAGCGCGTCGCCCGGCGCGCAGGCTGCGGCGTCGTTGACGCTGCGGTAAAACGCTCCGTACAATGAAATGAGCGTCGGTCGCGTCGCCCCGCGCCGAGCGAGGGCGACGTCGGCGCATCGAACCCCGCCCGAGGAGACTGCGATGAAGCGTGCGTTCACCCTCGTCGAGCTCTTGATCGTCATCAGCATCATCGGACTGCTGGCGACAATCGTCGTGCCGAGCCTGGTGCACGCCCGGCTGCTGGGCTACCAGACGCGCTGCGCCGCCAACCAGCGGGACGTGATCCAGGCGTGCATGATCTACGCCCAGGACGCGACCGTCCATCGGGGGACCATGTCGCAGGCGCTGCCGGCAATGAGGGTGACATCGGACAGCTGGCCGGTCATGCCTTCGGACAACGATCCTGATACTCCCGACGGCAACGCCGGGTGCCTCTGGCTGCTCGTCAGCCGGGAGTACACGGCACGCGAGGTGTTCCTCTGTCCCAAGGCGGGTTCGTCGCACAACTGGGAGGCGCCGGGCAGGGGCGCGACCGGCTTCTCGCGTGACGCGGCCGCAGGGACGACGACGCTGTCCTACAGCTACCTGTCGCAGGCGCCCTACGTCCACAACGGATCGACATACAGCGCCACGCCCGTCGACCAGGCGAGCTCGTCGCTGGTGATCCTGGCCGATAAGAATCCGTACCTGACACTGGAGGCGCTCGATGCCGACCCCGTCGCCTTCGCCGCCGAGGCGCAGGCCTCGGTCGAGAACCACGACGGACGGGGGCGGAACGTCGGGAAGCTGGACGGGTCGGCGACGTGGGTCGAGTCCGTCACGGTGAACGGCGACAACATCTACCAGTCGGCCAACACCACCAGCAATCCGGACGGAATCCGGGACGAAATGAACGATTCTTTCTGCCTGCCCTGACCGGGGGACGCCGGCGGATAACTCTCTTCCTCGATTCGAGTTGCCGTTGAAAGTATTTGCGAAGGGCATGAATCGACACCCGGCAGCGAAAAAAATGTTCAGAAAATGCATGGAATTGCTTGCATCAGCAATGGGCAGGGGCTAGGATATCCAGTGTCGGGTAGGGTTGACGCCTGAGGGTTTGGCGGTACAATGGCTACCTGACGGACAATCAAGACCCCCTTTCGGACCGGTTCCCCCCCGGCCGGTTCGAATGAAAGGCGGAGCCTGTCGTCCCCCCCCGCGGCAGGCCCGCCGCTTTTTTTGCGCGATACTTGCGCGGGGCTCTCGCGTTCCCCGTCACTCGAAGCCCCCTTGGCCGCAAGCGTTATGTTCCCGGGGCTCGGGCATCGGGCTCGCACGCGGGCATCCTCCGCAGCCTGCGGGGCGCGAACCGTCGCGCGACGTACAGCCGTCCGACAGGCAAGCTACTCCGCCGTTTCCGCAATACACCAGAGGTGTTCGGCGCCGCGGATGTAGATGCGCCCTTCGACGAACGCCGGCGAGCAGTTGCTCTTCTCCCCCAGCTCGCAGCGCCCGAGCTCCTCATACTCCCGCCCCGCCGCGATGAGGATCATCGTCCCGTCGGCCGCGGGGACGTACACCGTGTCGCCCACGAGCGTCGGCGAGCCGCGGAAGGTCTTCTCG
>CAZADC010000074.1:0-12074 GCA_964483755.1 uncultured Planctomycetaceae bacterium
ACGAGGAATTCGCCGAACGCTGCCGGGAGCTGTTCGAGCGCGGCAGCGAGTGGATGGACGCCAACCTGTTCAACGGCGAGTACTACGAGCATGAAATCCGCGCCCCGAAGTCGGCCGACGACGTCGCCGACGGGCTGCGGTCGCAGATGGGGGCGGAGAACCTCGGCAAGCCCGACTTCCAGCTCGGAAAGGCGTGCCTGGTCGACCAGCTCGTCGGGCAGTACATGGCCCACGTCTGCGGGCTGGGGCACCTCCTCAAACCGGCCAACGTCCGCAGGACGCTCCGCAGCATCTACAAGTACAATTTCCTGAAGGACTTCCACGGGCACTGCAACCACATGCGCAGCTTCGTGCTCAACGACGAGCGGGCGCTGCTGATGGCGACCTACCCGCACGGCGACCGGCCGAAGTACCCGTTCCCGTACTTCACGGAGGTGATGACCGGCTTCGAGTACACCGCGGCCGTCGGAATGCTCCAGGAGGGCCAGACCGCCCGCGGGCTCGAGTGCATCGAGGCGATCCGGGATCGCTACGACGGGCGGAGGCGGAGCCCCTTCGACGAGGCGGAGTGCGGGCACCACTATGCACGGGCGATGGCTTCGTGGGCGGCGATGACGACGCTGACGGGCTTCCGCTACGACGGCGTGACGCGATCGATCGAGTTCGCGGCCTCCGACGGACCGGCGACGTGGTTCTGGTCGACGGGCGACGCGTGGGGGACGGTGTCGCAGCAACCGACCTCCGGCGGCGTCCGCGTCGAACTGACCGTCCGCCGCGGCGCCCTGCCGCTGGAGCGGGTGACGATCGCGGGCGTCGGTACGGCGAAGGCGCGCACGCTGCGGGCGGGCAGGACGGCACGGTTGAAGATTGAACGGCAGGGCGCAGGCAGCAGGCAATAGGCAACGCGAGGGAAGGATGAACAGGGCTCGGTCGTGTGCGCTGTCGGGCCCGTCTGATTCCTGCAGGAGTTGCGTGTCCCTGCATGTCTCCGGCGTTCGGATTCCGGACCCGGGACTCGCCGCCGTGGGCCTTTGAGCGGCGGACGATGAGATTCAGCGCTGCGTGGCAAGCCGCGAACCGTTTCATGAAGCCGCAGCTTGCCCCGTCCTGCTCCGCGTGGTATCGGACGACGCATCCGAAGGGAGAGACATGAGCGACGAGAACGACCCGAAACCTTCTTCCTGGCGGACGGCCGTCCGGGGAAACGTGCTGATGATGGGGCTGGTGAGTTTGTTCACGGACTTCTCCAGCGAGATGATCAATCCGATCCTGCCGGTGTTCTTCGCCGGGCTGGTCGGCGGCGCGGAGGCTGCATTCTGGGTCGGGCTCTCGGAGGGCGTCGCCCAGGCGACGGCGGCGCTTCTGAAGATCTTCTCGGGGCGGATATCCGATCGCATCGGCCGGCGCAAGCCGCTCGTGATCGTCGGATACGGTCTGTCGACGATCTGCCGGCCGGCGATTTCGCTGGTTTCCGGCGGGCTGGCGGGCGCGGCCCAGGTGGTCGGGCTGAAGTTCGGCGACCGCGTCGGCAAGGGACTGCGGACCAGTCCGCGCGACGCGCTGATCGCTGATTCCGTTGACTCCCGCCACCGCGGGCTGGCGTTCAGTTTCCATCGCGTCATGGACCACACCGGCGCCGTGCTCGGCCCGCTGGCGGTCATTGCGATCCTCTATGCCTTCCTCGGATACGCGCGGTGGGCCAAGCCCTCCGACGGCGCGTCGGTCAGCGGCGAGGAGATGGACGCGATGCGCGTCCTCTTCGGCGTCGCGCTGATTCCCGGCGTCCTCGCGATGGCGGCGCTGATCTGGAAGGTTCGCGAAATCGCGCCCCGGCCCGCAGATCGCGCCGAGAAGCTCGGGCTGACCCGCGCGAGCGTCTGGAAGCAGCTCCCCGGACGGTTCTACGGGTTCGTCGGCGTCGTGACGCTCTTCGCGCTGGGCAACAGCTCCGACATGTTCCTGCTGCTGTGGGGCTGGAAGCTGTTCAACATGTCGCTCATCCCGGTGGTCGTGCTGTGGATCGTGCTGCACCTCTCGAAGATCGTCTTCTCGATCCCCGGCGGCGTGCTGTCCGATCGCTTCGGGCGGCGGCCCGTCATCGTGGTCGGGTGGCTCGTGTACGCGGGCGTGTACGCCGGCATGGCGTACCTCGGATACGTCGGCGTCGAAGGCGGCGCGGCGCTGTGGCAGTTCTGGGCGCTGTTCGTCGCCTACGGGTTCTACTACGGCATGACCGAGGGCGTGGAGAAGGCGCTGGTCACCGATTTCGTCCCCAGCGAGCGACGGGCGACGGCGTTCGGCATCTACCACGGCGCCGTCGGCGTCGCGGCGCTGCCGGCGAGCCTGCTGTTCGGCGTGTTCTGGCTGCGGATCGGCCCGGCCGTCGCGTTCACCGTCGGCGCCGCTCTCGCCGCGGCGGCCACGATCGGCCTGGTCGTCCTGCTGTCGGCGACCAGACGACGGTAGCGTGCCCGACGGGGCGGCGGGGTGTCTTTTCGCTGTCCGCCCCGGCGCGGGGACGCTACACTCCGCCGCATGCGAATCCTCGTGAGCAATGACGACGGCATCGATGCGGCCGGGCTGATCGCGCTTCGCGACGCGGTGGCGGATCTCGGCGAGGTTACGGTCGTCGCGCCCGAGCTGCCGCAGTCCGCCTCGGCCCACAGCATCACGCTCCGCGAGCCGCTGACCGTCCGACAGGTGACCGGTCCGGACGGCGAGCCGCTGGGCACGAGCGTCAACGGGCGGCCTGCCGACTGCATCCGCCTGGCGGTCCGCCGCCTGCTGGACGAGCCGCCGAACCTGGTGCTCTCGGGGATCAACGAGGGAGCGAACGTCGGCGTCAACGTGTTCTACTCGGGTACCGTGGCGGCCGCGGCGGAGGCGGCGATGTCCGGCATTGCGGCCGTGGCGTTCTCCGCCTTCACGGGCGCCGGCGACGTGGACTACTCCCGCGCCGCGACGCTCTGCCGCTGGGTGCTCGACGGGCTGCTGGACGCAGGACTGACCGAGAGCGACCTGATCAACGTGAACCTGCCTACGCTGGGGGACGCGCCGGTGCGGGGGCTCCGCGTCGTCCCGCAGTCGACGGCCGGAATCGAGGACCTCTATCTGCCGCACGACGACGGCGAAGGCGCCGAGGCGTACCGCCTCAGCGACGAATACTCCTTCATCCACGAGGCCGACACCGACGTCTCGGCGATCCACGAGGGGTTCGTCTCGGTCACGCCGCTGCACGTGGACATGACCAACCGCGACCGCCTGATCGGCCTGGCGCGCCACGGCTGGAGCGAGCCGCCGCGGTAGCGCCGCCGGCCGGGCTCATTCGCCTTCCAGTTCCGCCTTCACGCGGACGGTCTTTCCGGGCTCGGCGATCGGGACGACGTTGCCGTCGGTCTCCCGCCGGCCGACCTTGATCCGCTTTACGCCGCTGCAGACGCCGCCGGGATTGGCGACGGAGATGCGGTACGTCGCGCCGCGGAAGATGCGGGTCACCTCGAAGCCGTCCCATCCGCCCGGGACGCAGGGGTCGATCACCAGTCCGCCGCAGCTCGCCCGGACACCCAGGATGTACTGCGTGGCGGCCGTGTGGCACCAGCTTGCCGTGCCCGTCAGCCACGCGTTGTGCGCCTTGCCGAAGTTCCTGTTCCACCTGCCGGTGACGAACTGCCCGTAGACGTACGGCTCGATGTGGCGCAGGTCGGCGCGGTCGTTCATCGCGCTGGGCAGCAGCGCCTTGTAGTATTCGAACGCCCGGTCGCCGCGGCGGAGGACCGTCTCGCCCATCATCGCCCACGGGTTCGGGTGGCAGAAGATCGCCGCGTTCTCCTTCATGCCCGGCGGATAGCTCACGCGCCCGGGCACGTCGCGGTCCAGGTCGGTGTGCGGCGGTGCGAACAGGTGCAGTCCGAACTCGCTGGCGAGGCGCTCGTGGACGGCGTCCATCGCCTCGATCGCCCGCCTGCGCGGCGCGACGCCGGCGAGCACCGACCAGGACTGGGGGTTGAGCCAGATCTGCGCCACGTCGTTGCGGTGCGAGCCGATCGGCTCTCCGTCGCCCATCATTCCGCGGAGGTACCAGTGTCCGTCCCAGGCGATGTCGTTGATCCGCCCGGTCATCTCGTCCGCCCACGTGCGGAACTCGGCGGCCTCGTCGCCGCGGTCCAGCAGGTCGGCGAGCTCGGCGAGATCGCGGCACGCACGGCAGAACTGCATGCTCGTCCAGACGCTCTGCCCGCCCTCGTCGAGCTGCAGGGCGTCGTTCCAGTCGGCCGCCAGGGACAGCGCCAGCCCGTGGGCGCCGAGATGGGCCCGCGTGAACTCCAGCGCCTTGCGAGCGTGGGCGAAGACGCTTGCCCGTCCGCGATCCAGCCAGTCGATCGGCTCGTCGAGGAACGCGGCGTCGCCCGTCTCGCGGACGTAGGCCGCCAGGGCGAGCGGAATCCACAGGTGGTCGTCGCTGTAGACGCGGTCGGGCGTCTCGCCGCGCCCCGTCTTGAGCGTCCAGGGCTTGACCTGGTGCAGGGCCGAGCCGTCGGACGCCTGCCCGTGGAGCAGGTCGACGATCCGTCCGCGGGCCTCGTCGGCGGCGACGTGCATCACGCCGAGCGTGTCCTGGAGCGTGTCGCGATAGCCCAGCCCGTCGCGCAGGCCGGCCTCGATAAGCGAAGCGCTTCGCGACCAGCGGAACGTCACGTGCGACTGATAGGCGCCCCACACGTTGACCATCGAGTTCATCGCGTCGTCGGGCGTCTTGCACTGGTAGTGGTCCAGTCGCCCGCGCCAGCGCTCGGCGAGTTTGTCGAGCTGCCGGTCGATCCATTCCGGCGTCGCGGCGTCGCGCAGGCGGACGCCGTCGGTGTCGGCGTGTCCTTCCCCGAGCACGAATGCAAAGGTTCGCGACTCGCCCGGATCGAGCGCGAGCTTGACCTGCAGCGCGCCGCAGGGGTTGCCGCCCGAGCAGGTGCTCCCGGAGCACCGCCCGGCCTCGACGGCGGCGGGGCGGGACTCGTCACGCCACATGCCGAAGAACGCCTCCCGGTCGGAATCGAAGCTCTCGACGTCCGCGGTGCAGGCGAAGAACCGCTCGCGAACCTCCCAGCCGGGCACCGGCGTCCGGTAGCCCACCACGCCGTCGGCGCACCAGGTTTCGGCCACGAACAGCACGGCCTGGAGGGCGTTCTCCCCCTCGAAGTAGGGATAGCAGAACTCCGCGTAGCCGAACGCGTCCAGCTCGCGGCGCCGGCGGGAGCGGTTGGTCACCGTGACGCGCCACACTTCCACCGGCTCATCCGGCGGCACGAAGCAGGTCGTCTCCGAGACGATGCCGCGGTACCGCGATTCGAGCGTGGTATAGCCCAGCCCGTGGCGGCAGCGCGTCTTGTGGCGGGCGGGGTCCTTCTGCGTCGGCGACCACGAACCGGTCCAGAAGTCGCCCTTCTCGTCGCGGAAATAGACGTAGCGCCCCGGGCGGTCGGCGGGGACGGAGTTGAACCGGTAGCGGATGATGCGGTTCTGCCCCGGCGACTCGTAGAAGCCGTACCCGCCGGCGTTGTTGGAGATGATCCCGCCGTAGAGCCCCTCGCCGAGATAGTTGATCCACGGTGCGGGCGTGTCGGGTCGCTCCACCACGTACTCGCGCTTCCGATCGTCAAAACGGCCGTATTGCATCGCTGGCTCCTTCGCTGAGTCGCCCCCACAGACAGAAGGCCCGGCTGTCGGCCCGGGCCTCCCGCTTGCGTGGGTTCGAGTCGGGCGTCTACTTCTCGTCGAGAATCTCGATGGGGGGCATCGGCTTGCCTTCGAGGAAGGTCAGGCTCGCGCCGCCGCCGGTGGACACGTGGGTCATCGAATCCGCGAGGCCCATCTTCTCGACAGCCGACGCCGAGTCGCCGCCGCCGATGACGCTGACGGCGCCTTCGTCGGTGGCGTCGGCGATCGCCTGGGCGATCGCCAGCGTGCCCGCGGCGTACTCCTCGCGCTCGAAGACGCCCATCGGCCCGTTCCACACGATCGTGCCCGCGTCGGCGATGACGTCGCCAAACGCCTTGACCGTGTCCGGGCCGATGTCCATGCCCAGCAGGTCGGAGGGGATGTCCGCCTGCTCGATGGTCGTCGGCTGGCCGGAGTCGAAGTCCGACGTCGCCACGTGGTCGCAGGGCAGGACGATCTTGTCGCCCGCCTGCTCGAGGATCGACTTCATCTCCTCGACCTGGTCGGCCTCGACGAGGCTCTTGCCGACCTGCACGCCCTTCGCCTTGAGCAGCGTGTAGGCCATCGCCCCGCCGATCAGGATGCGATCAACCTTGTCCAGCAGCGTCGAGATGAGCTGAATCTTGTCGGAGACCTTTGCCCCGCCCAGCACGGCGATGAACGGACGCTTCGGGTCCTCGACGGCCTCCTTGAGATACCGGATCTCCTTCTCGACGAGGTATCCCGCGACGGCGGGCCCGCCCGCCGCCTGGATTGCTTTGGGCACGCCGAACATGCTCGCGTGCTTGCGGTGGCAGGTGCCGAAGGCGTCGTTGACGTACGCCTCGCCGAGCTTCGCCAGTCGCTCGACGAACTGCTCGTGAGTCTTCTGCTGCTCGGGGCTGAGCTTCTTGTCGGGGTTCTTCTTCGCCTTGTCGGGCATGGTCTCGCCCGGATCGAAGCGGACGTTCTCCAGCAGGATTACGTCACCGTCGGCCATCTCGTCGACCATGCGATCGGCCTCGTCGCCGACGACCTCTTTCGGGCCGAGCTTGACCGGGCGGCCGAGCAGCTCGCCGAGGCGCTCGGCGCAGGGCCTGAGGCTGGCGTCGGGGTCGTACTCGCCCTTCGGGCGGCCGAGGTGGCTCATGAGGATCAGTCGTCCCTGCTTCTCCACGACTTCCCTGATGCTCGGCAGGGCGGCCTGGATGCGCCGATCATCGTCGATCGTCCCGTCGGACAGCGGGACGTTGAAGTCGACCCGCATCAGCACTTTCCTGCCCTTTACGTCGATATCCGCAACCGTCTTCTTCGCCATGGTGTTCGTCCTTCATACAGGGGGTATGCATTCTCCCGTCAGAGACAAGGTATGATAGGTCGGTCGGTCCGTGCTGGCAAGCGGCCTGAGCACGGACGCGCGGCTGTCCGCCCGCGGCCGGTGGCCGGCAGTCCGTGGGCCGGTCGATTACTCTTCCGAATCGTCGAAGATCGCCTGGCACGCGTCGGCGATGTTCTGCGCGGTCAGCCCCACCAGCGCCAGCGTGTCCTCCGGCGTCTTGGCGCTCTTGGGCACGTCCTGGACGTACATGCGGTGGACCATCACACCCATGTCGCTGCACGCGGCCGCCGCGGTGAGTTCGTCGGCGATGCCGCCGACGTAGTTGTCCTCGACCACGAGAATCTGCCCGCGGCAGTCGTCGCCGATCTGCAGGATCTCCTCGGTGTTCAGCGGCATGGAGTAGGCGTCGATCAGACTCGCCGACAGCCCGCTGTTCTCCTCGAGCATGCCCACCGCCTCGCGGGCGACGTGGACCATGTACCCGCTGGCGACGATCGCGACGTCCTCGCCGTCGATGAGGTGCTTGAAACCGCCGACGGCGAATTCCTCTTCTTCGTCGTAGATGAAGTCGACGTCCGGGCGGTGCGTCCGCATGTAGCAGAGCCCGTCGACGTTCGCCATCAGCTCGGTGAGCTTGAACGCCATGATTGCGTCGGACGGCTGGAACACCGTAATCGCCGGCTGACCGTCCAAGCGGCGCGCGTGGGCGAACGCCCGCATGAAGGCGAGGTCCGGCAGACCCATCTGGCTCGGCCCGTCCGCCGCCAGCGAGACGCCCGCGTGTGAGCCGCACAGCTTGATGTTCGCGTTGCTGATCGCCGCCATCTCGAGCTGGTCGTAGCCGCGCATGAGGAACTTGGCGAAGCTCGACGCGAACGGGATGCGATCACCCGCCGCCATCCCCGCCGCGGCGGAGATCATGTTCTGCTCGGCGATGCGGGCCTCGAAGTATCGCTGCGGATACTTCCCGGCGAAGTAGGCGGCGTAAGTGGAGTTCTTCACGTCGCCGTCGAGCGCGACGACGCGCTCGTCTTCGCCGATCGCCGCCAGCGCCGCCCCGTACGCCTTGCGCGTGGCGAGCTTGCGGCTTTCGAGCTGCTTTTCGAGCCCGCAGGCCTTCAGCGCCTCGGCGAACGACCCGGCCGATATCTCGACGCCCGTCGGGCGCTGGACTTCCTGCGGCGTTTCGATCTGCGCGGCGGTGGAGGTGTCGGCGTCGGCGGCGTCGAGCTCGGCAAGCTTGGCGTCCAGGTCGCCCAGCGCCTCGTCCATCATCGCTTCGGCCAGCGGCTTGCCGTGGTAGTTCGACCGCTGGAACTCCTGCACGCCCCAGCCCTTGACCGTCCGGGCGACGATCGCCAGGGGCTTGTCGCCCGCGTCGGCGGTCAGGGCGTCGAACAGCTCGTCCCAGTTGTGCCCGTCGATCGCGCGGACCTCGAATCCGAAGGCCTCGATCTTCTTGATCAGGGCCTCGTCGGCCTGCTGGTCGGAGACGTAGTCGCTCTGTCCCTGCCCGTTGGCGTTGAAGATCACGCGGACGTTGACGAGCTTGTGGTCCTGGATGAAGTCCATCGCTTCCCAGACCTGCCCCTCCCGCGACTCGCCGTCGCCGACGATGCAGTAGATCTTCTTGTCGCATCCGTCGAGCCGGGCGGCCAGCCCGACCCCGGCGGCCACCGAGACGCCCTGTCCGAGCGAGCCGGTCGCGGCGTCGAAGAAGGGGAAGCCGATGGCGGGGTTGGGATGCCCGTCGAGGACGCTGTCGGCCTCGCGGAGCGTCAGGGCGTCGTCGAAGCTCAGCTCCGAGGGGCGGTCCGGCGTGCCCACCACGCCGCCCAGATCGCAGTAGGCCGCGTAGATGATCGGCACGGCGTGACCTTCCGAGAGGATCAGGCGGTCGGCGCCCGTGTTCCACGGGTTCTTCGGGTCGTACCGCATCACCCGGTACATCAACGCCGTCGTGATGTGCGCCAGCGACAGACCGCTGGAGGGGTGTCCGCTCCCGGCCGCGGTGCACATCCGCACCGTCTGCTTGCCCAGCTCGATGACCTTGCGGTCCAGGTCCTTGTATTCTGCCATCATCGTCTCCAAATCTCTGTCGGTCTTCGTCAGACGCCGTGAGTAGAACCCGATAACTTATCGAAACGCCGTCGGAATGGCAATACAGTTTAGGCCTCTTTCATCGCCGGTCTGTCGATGCGGCGGCGGTTGCGCGCAGGCTCGCAGACGGAGGCAGGCCTTTCATTCGGGAAGGCCGATCAGCGGTAGGACGCGACGGTGTCCTCGACCCGCCGCGCGGTCGCCTCGTCGGGGCAGTGGCAGGTCAGGTACATGCCTTCCGGGCCGAACTCGTCCAGCAGCGGCGCGACCTGCTCGGGCAGGACGTGGATCGCCTGGACGCCCTTGCCCGCGTCGCGAATCCGCCGGTAGAGGTCGTACCATTTCTCAGCCCCGCCGGCCTGCCCGGACCCGACCCACAGGAACTGGGGCGTCCACTCGACGGCGTCGAGGGCGTCGATCTCGAGCAGGGCGTCGAGGTGCTTGATCGCCCCCTCGCCGTCGAGGTGGTACATCGAGAAGTCCAGCCATTCGCACTGGGCGGTCATCGGCGGGACGACGAACCGGCGGAACATCTCCTCGGAGATCATCACGCACAGGTCGCACTGCACCTTGGCCGTCCTGCCCGGCGCCCAGAGGCTGAAGGCGTGGAAGGCGCTGTCGCCCTCGGGGCCCTTGATCTGCTCGTAGAGCAGGTCGTACACGTCGAAGAACGCCTGGTTGATCTCCTCGAGCTTCCGCGCGACCCACTCGGGGCGGGTGACGAGGTCCATCATCAGTTCCTCGGTGCCGCGCAGGGCGGCGAGGGTGTCGAGGTTCTCGATGAGGTCCGGCATGGCGACGATCCACCGGCCGTCTGCGCGGTCGCGCAGCGTCCGGAGGATGTCCAGGTGCACGTCCAGCCAGCGGTTGTCACTCGGGTCGAAGCGGATCGGGCGATCGTCGTCATCGCCCAGGCAGGACTTGTACCAGACGGTCGACGGCTCGAAGACCGGCTCGCTGCCGATCATGGTCCCGAGACTGCCCGGACCGATGTTGGTGCTCGGCATGGGCAGCGCATCGCCGCCGAAATACGTGTTCGCCAGGCGGTACGTCTCCCGGCGGGCGATCCAGTCGGGGTCGATCCACGCCTCGGTCAGCGTGTCCGGCGGCGTCGGCTCGGCGACGTCCTCCAGCGGCGTCTCGCGCGGCGCAGTGATCCAGGCCACCATTCCCTCGCGGCGCCACCATGCGGAAAAGTGCTCCTTCACAACGTCCCAGTCGCTCTTCCATTTCATCGCTGCGGCTCCCTGTCCGGCGGACCATTCTCGTTCGCGGCAGGGCAAGTTTAGCGGCGTCGCGGAATCCTTCAAGTTCCGCCCTGGAACGGCCGTTGAAAAGTGTTGAAAAACCGCCTTTGCATTGGCGACAGTCCGGATATAGTTCCGCATTTTTCGACCGTTCGGCGAAGGGGTGCGTAACCCCGCCGACGGACGGTCCCGCGGGCCCTGGAACGTGACGCCTCCGAACACGTCCGTCCACGGAGTGAACCCATGGCTTCGCAGTACAACAACAATCAGCCGAAGTTCGACTCGCTGCTCCCGCCCGAGATGGCCGCCAAGGCCGAGAACATCGGCGTCGGCAAGGCGCACATGGACGTGCTCAGCATGCTCCTGCTGAGCGTGCTCGCCGGCGCATTCATCGCGATGGCGGCGGAGTTCTACACCGTAGTGGTCACCGGCGCCGGGGACATGCCCTGGGGGGTGGCCCGCCTGCTGGGCGGCATGGCGTTCAGCCTCGGGCTGATCCTGGTGGTCATCGCCGGGGCGGAGCTGTTCACCGGCAACAACCTGATCGTCATGGCGCTGGCGAGCCGGCGCATCGGGTGGGGGCTGCTGCTTCGCAACTGGGTGATCGTCTACGTCGGCAATTTCATCGGGTCGATCGGCACCGCGGCCCTGATGTTCGGAACGGGGCAGTTCACCTTCGCGGGCGGGGCGGTGGGGGAGACGGCGCTGGCGATCGCCGAGGCGAAGTGCCGGCTGGACTTCTGGCCGGCGCTGGCGCTGGGCGTCTACTGCAACGCGCTGGTGTGCCTGGCGGTGTGGCTGTGCTTCTCCGCGCGGTCGGCGACGGACAAGATCCTCTGCATCCTCTTTCCGATCACCGCGTTCGTCGCCTCGGGCTTCGAGCACAGCGTCGCGAACATGTACTTCATCCCGATCGGACTCATTCTCAAGTCCGCCGCCGGCGTGGGAGGGCATCCGGATCTGACGATCGGCAACTTCCTGGTGGCGAATCTGCTCCCGGTGACAATCGGCAACATCCTCGGCGGGGCGGGGTTTGTCGGCGTGACCTACTGGGTCATCTACTCGCGGCGGAACCTGACCGACAAGAAGGTCCTCAAGCAGCTTCCCGACAAGGGCATCGCGTGGCAGACCGCCGACGCCGTGGAGGAGGCGGTCGAGGCGACGGAGTCCGAGTCGCCCGAATGACACCGGACCGCCCCTTGCGGGCGCGCCGCGACGGCCGGTAAGCTGATCGTCTTCGCACGGCGGCCGAGCCGCCGGCCGCGTACGCGGAACGTCCTCTGCACCGCCTCGGCGGACGAGGCGGTACGTCCAACATGAATCGCAGGAGAACCTGATGAGCAAGGTGCCGTCCGACATTGACATCTCGCGCGCCGCGACGCCCCGGGCGATTACGGAGATCGCAGCCGCCGCGGGCATCCGCCCCGAGGAGCTCGAGCCCTACGGCGACGTCAAGGCGAAGGTGAAGCTCGAGACGCTCGGCCGCCTCGGCGACGCGCCGAACGGAAAGTACATCGACGTCACGGCGATCACCCCCACCCCCCTCGGCGAGGGCAAGACGACCACCTCCGTCGGACTCACCCAGGCGCTGGGCGCCATCGACCGCAACGTCATGCTCTGCATCCGCCAGCCGTCGATGGGCCCGACCTTCGGCATCAAGGGCGGCGCCGCCGGCGGCGGGTACTCGCAGGTCATCC
>CAZADC010000075.1:0-11988 GCA_964483755.1 uncultured Planctomycetaceae bacterium
CTCGGGCGGGTGGTGGAGCAGGCGCCGCGCGATGCGCTCTACGCCGAGCCGGTGCATCCTTATACACGGTCGCTCCTGTCGGCCGTGCCGAGAATCAGCCGCGCCGAACGCCCCGGACGCGTCCGCCTGTCCGGCGAGGTGCCCTCGCCGATCTCCCCGCCGTCGGGCTGTCCGTTTCACCCGCGCTGTCCGCTGACGCGCGAGCGGGCCGCCGACCTGCGGGCGATCGAGTGCGCCACGATTCGCAGCGAGGGCGCGTCGGTGCGGGTGGTCCGCCGATGCGTGCTGGAAGAGCCCGGTCTCAAGGCGACCGCCGAGCGACCCGATCACCTCCACGCCTGTCTGCTCCGGCAGGACGCGTGACGCGGGGAATCCGCGTCCGGTACGAACAGGGGCCGCGCCTTTCTCGCCGTGGACGGGTTCAAGGACCAGGCAGGCTCGGGGCGCCGCGAGGACCCGTCGGTTCGACAGGCCCGCCGCGCTGCGGCGGGGGCACCGGCGTGTCGTTCGGGGCGAATGCACGCTTGATGAGACGCCGGCTGCAGGTGTAGAGATGGGTGCGGAGCGGTAATGGCCACGTACGAATATCTCGCCAGGACGCCGGGCGGCAAGGAGGTCCGCGGACGGCTGGACGCGGACAACGAGGCGGCTGCGCTTCGCGCCCTCGACGACCGCGAGCTGTACCCGGTGCGGGTGGACGAGCAGGCGCCCGCCGCGGCGCCGCGGTTCCTCGGGCGGATCAAGCCCGCGCTGGTCGGCGTGGTGTACGGGCAACTCGCCGACCTGCTCCGCGCGGGCGTGCCGATGCTTCGGGCGCTGGAGACGCTCGCAAGGTCGGTCAGCAACCAGCGGCTCAAGACGATCCTCGTGAGCGTGCGGGACGACGTCGCGAGCGGCCAGACGCTCGCCGACGCCCTTGCGGCGCATCCGGCCACGTTCCCCTCCCTGCACTCGGCGATGGTCCGCGCCGGCGAGCGGGCGGGGTTCCTCGAGGACGTGCTGACGAATCTCTCGGAGTTCCTCGAGCGCCAGGACGAGCTGCGCAGCAAGGTCCGCGGCGCGCTGATCTATCCGTCGCTGCTGACCGGGCTCGGCGTGGTGGCGCTGATCGTCGTGCTGACGGTGCTCGTGCCCCGGTTCCGCCCGCTGTTCACCGGGATGGACCTGCCGGCGCCCACGCTGGTGCTTTTCGCGCTCAGCGACCTGCTGACGGTCCGCTGGCCTCTGCTGCTGGCGCTGGCGGTTCTCGCGGCGCTGGGGTTGCGGGCGTTTGTCCGCAGCGACTGGGGCAGGCTCAGGTGGGAGCGCCTCAAGATGCGCATCCCCGTCTTCGGGCGGGCGGTGCGGATGGTCGCCATCACCCGCTTCTGCCGCATCCTCGGCACGATGCTCGCCAACGGCGTGCCGATCCTCCAGACGCTGCAGATCAGCAAGGACGCGGCCGGGTCGGTCGTCATGGGCGAGAGCATCGAGAAGGCGGCCGAGAATGTCCGCGCCGGCGAGCCGCTCGCCAGGCCGCTGAAGGACAGCGGCGTCTTTCCGCCCGAGATCATCGAGATGATCGCCGTCGCCGAGGAGTCCAACCAGCTCGAGAAGGTCCTCCTGCACGTCGCCGAGACCGTGGAGCGGCGGACCAACCGGCAGGTGGACCAGGCGGTGCGGCTGATCGAGCCGTTGATCCTCATCCTGCTGGCGACGACAATCGGCTTCGTGGCCGTCGGGCTGCTGTACCCGATCTTCACGATCAGCCAGGCGATAAAGTAGCCCTGCGCAAGGTCCGTCCGCGGACGAGGCGTGTTACAGGGATAGCGAAACGGGAATGAGCTTTGGCGGCGTCGGGTCGGCGGAAGCGGCCGGGCGCTGTTCGACACGACGCAGTGCGAAGGCAGGAGAATCACATGAAACGATCGAGGAAGATGCGACGGGCGGGCTTCACGCTGATCGAGGTGCTGCTGGTGATCGGCATTCTCGTGGTGCTGGGGACGGTGTCCGTCGTCGCCTACACGCGGATCAAGGCAGGGAGCGACAAGAGCCTCGCCCAGACGATCGTCAACAACACCGCCAACGCGGTGAAGATCTACCAGACGCAGATGGGGCGGTTCCCGGACAACGAGGAAGGGCTCGAGGCCCTGACTACGGTGCCGGAGGACGAGCGGCTTGCCGAAAAGTGGCGCGACGGCGGCGGCCCGTACCTCGAGGGCGCAACGCTGCCGGTCGACCCGTGGGGCAACACGATCAAGTACGAGCTGGTCGAGAGCGACGTGGAGACGTCCGGACCGCCGTTCCACGTCTGGTCGCCCGGGCCCAACGGGCAGGACGGCGACGAGGATGACATCCGCAACTGGAGCACGGAAGATAGCGGGATCTGAGCGGCCCGACATCAGTGAAGCGCGGTGTCCTTCCCAGGGCGCCGCGAGGTTTCGTGTGGCGGGCCCGCGTCGGTCTGGTTTCACGCTTCTGGAGGTCGTGCTCGCGACCGCGCTGGCGGCCGTGCTGTTCTCGATCGTCGTGCTGAACCTGACGGGCGTCGGAGCGGCGAGCGAGTTTCCCGAGGGCGTCCGGCAGTTCGCCACCTGCCTCCGCATGGCCCGCGCCGAGGCGTGCACCACCCAGCGGCGGATTCGCCTTCGCTTCGACGCGGACGAGGAAGACGCTTCGCCGATCGAGGTGCTCTGGGAGCCTGACCCGCTGGAAGCGCCGGGGACGTTCGTCGAGTACGCCTCGCTGACCTGGGGCGGGCAGATCCCGACCGGGCGCGTGCGGGTGATTCGCAGCGAGCTGACCGACCCCGTCCCCGCCGCCGTCGGACCGGAAGGCGCGGACGACGAGGGGCTCGACCCGGTCACCTTCGCCCCGGACGGCTCGGCGGACGCGGCCGAAATCGAGCTCGCCCCCGTCGCTGCGGACGACTTTCGGCGCGCAATCGTGACACTGGACGGCGCGACCGGCGCCGTGAAATCGCAGGTGTACGGAGAGTCGGAGTACCAAGAACTTACGGAGCGTTGACGCCCCGGCCCGGACGCGTCTGCGCGCGCAGAGGCGTCCGCGGGCCGGTAGGGTGAGGGCCTGGTGACTGCCGCCGGACCATTCACGAAGCGAGCGAGCCGCCGGACGGGCGCCGTCCTGCTGGAGGTGATCCTCGCGCTGACGCTGTTCGTGCTGTCGGCGGGGGTGATCGTCGGCTCGCTGTCGAGCTCGGCGACGGCGCTGGGGCGTCTGCGTCGCCGGGCGCAGGCGGCCGACCTGGCCGTCAGCCTGCTCTCGGAGGTTCGCCTCGGCGTCGTGGACCCGGTCGACAGCGGCCCGAACGACTACGAGGACGAGCGCCTGGAGGGGTGGACGTGGGAGCTCGTCGCCGGCCCGAGCGACGCATCGGGCACGGAGTTCAGCGAGACGCACGTGGAGGTGGTTATCCGGCATGATGCGTCGGGCACGACGAAGCGCCTGGCCGCCCTGATGCCCGACTCCGCCGCCGAGGACGAGTTCGAGTACGAGGGGGACGCCTACGGGGGCGCGCCGTGAACGATCTCCGCCGGACAACCCGCGCCGCGGCGTTCTCGCTGATCGAGGTCGTGCTCGCCATCGGGCTGATCGTCGGCCTGACGGCGGCCGTGCTGGCCTTCCACCGGCACGTCGAGCGGGTCCGCGGGCGCCTGATCGCCAGCGTCGAGGACGTCGCCTCCCGCTCGGCCGCCATGGACCGCCTCTCGCGGGAGCTGGAGAGCGCCGTCGTCTACCGGTTCCTGGGCATCGGCATGGAAGGCGAGGCCGACACGCTGACGTTCGTCACGGCGGCGCTGCCCGCCCGGTCGGTGTGGGTTCCCCCGGACGTCACCGAGACGCCGCCTCCGCCGCAGGCCGACCTGCACATGGTCACCTGGCGCCTCCGCACCTGGGAGGACGAGTACGGCGAGGTGCACGTGGCCGGGCTGGAGCGGTCGGTCCGCAGGACGCCGGGCGTCCGCGAGGCCGAGGAAGGGCAGGGGATCGAGACCGCGCTGATCTCCGACGCCGTGAAGTTCCTGAACGTCCGCTGCTGGGACGGCGGCGGATGGATCGGCTCGTGGTCGGGCGGCGACCTGCCCGAAGCGGTCGAGATCACCCTCGGGCCGCGGGCCCTGCCGGAGGACTACGCCCCCGAGGACTATCCCTACGACGTTCGGCGGCGGGTCGTGTACGTTCCGGCCGGGCGGCGAGGCGCCGACGAGGGCGGCGTCCGCGGCGGGCCGGGCGCAGGGGGCGGACGATGAGCCGCGCGAAAACCATTTCGCGCCGTCGCGGCACGGTGCTGCTCGTGGTGCTCGTCCTGACGGCGATGGCCGGCGTGCTGGCGGCCGGGCTGCTGTTCCGCATGAGCGCGGAGGTCGGGGCGGGCGCGGGAACCGCCCGGATGCGCCAGGCCCGCGAGGCGGCGACCAGCGGCGTGCAGCGGGCGCTGGCGGTGCTCGCCCGCAGCCAGGGCGACGTCAATGCCTGGCGCGACAACGGCGACCTCTTCCGCAACCAGCTCGTCGTCGACGACGGCGTCGACCGCTGGTACTTCACCGTCTACGCGCCGAGCGACGCCGACGCCGAGGGCGTCCGCTACGGGCTGACTGACCTCTCCGGGCGGATCAACCTGAACGTCGCCGACGCCGACACGCTCGCCCGCCTGCCGCACATGACGCCCGAACGAGTCGACGCCCTGCTCGACTGGCGCGACCGCGACGACGAGACGCGCCCCTACGGCGCCGAGCAGGACGCCTACGACCGGCTGGCGATTCCGTATCTCGCCCGCAACGGCCCGCTCGCCGGCGTCGAGGAGTTGCTGCTGGTCCTCGGGTTCGACGCCCGCGCCGTCTACGGCGAGGACGCCAACCTCAACGGGCTGCTCGAGCCCAACGAGGACGACGGCGACGAGAGCTTCCCCTTCGGCGACGACGGCGACGGCGTGCTGGATCGCGGGCTGCGGGCGGTGGCGTGCGCGCTGTCGCACGAGCCGGACGTCGACTCCGACGGCTCGCCGCGGATCGACCTCAACGAGGCGTCGGACGAGGACATGCGCCTGGCCGGGCTGGGTCGCGAGACGGTGGAGTTCGTGCGGCGTGTGCGGGACGACGGCGGATCGTTCTCCCACGCGGCCGAGCTGCTGGAGATGCGCTACCAGCTCACGAAGGACGTGCCGGACCGTCCGGACCTCCGCGCCGGGACGTGGGTCGAGTCGCCCGTCGACGCCGACGAGCTGGCGACGCTGCTGGACCGGTTCACGGCCGGGGGAGGCGTCGGAGGCGGCCGGATGCGGTGGCGCGTCGGACTGGTGAACGTCAACACGGCTCCTCGCGCGGTGCTGGAGGCGGTCGAGGGGCTGGACGCCGAGGCGGCCGACGAGATCGTGGACGTTCGCGGCGCCCTGGACGCCGGGTCGAAATCTACAATCGCCTGGCTGTACGCGCAGAACGTATTGGACGCGGAGGCGTTTAAGCAGGTGGCGTCCCGACTGACCGCGCGCGGGTATCAGTTCCGCGTTCAGTGTGTCGGCTTCGGACATCCCTGCGGGCAGTTCGCCGTCGTCGAGGCGGTGATCAACCTGGCCGGACGGACTCCACGAGTCGTCTATCTGCGGGAGCTGACCCGGCTGGGCATGCCCTTTGCGCTGGAGGCCGGGTCGCTGGAGTCGAGATGAGCCGACTGCGGGACAAGCTGAAGCGGGGAGCGAAAAGCGCCGGGCGGCGCGTGGTCGCGGTGGACTTCGACCGCCGCCAGCTTCGCGTCGCCGTCGCCGAGCGCGCCGGCGGGCGCCTGCGGGTCACCCGGCTGATCGGGGAGGCGATCGACCCCGACGTGGACGTCTCCGACGCCGACGCGGTGGCGGGCGTGCTCGTCCGCGCCCTCGACGGCGTGAAGGTCGGGCGCGACGGCGTGGTGATGAACGTCCCGCGATCCCAGGCCGTGCTCAAGCCGCTCACGCTCCCGCCGGGCGTGCCCGACGCCGAGGTGGCGTCGATGGTCCAGTTCCAGATGGAGAAGGAGCTGCCGTTCGCCTCGGCCGAGGCGGTCATCGACTACACCGCCGAGCAGCACCGCGGCACCGAGCCCGACGCCGGCGCGCCGGAGGGACGGCAGGTGCTGGTGGCGGCGGTGCGCCTGCCGGCGCTGGAGTACTACCGCCAGATCGCCCGGTCCGCGGACGTCAAGCTCCGCCGGCTGGGGCTTCGCCCCTACGCCAGCGCCCGCTGCGTGCAGGCGTGCGAGGCGGCGTCCGGGACGACGGCGCTGGTGCACCTGATGGCCGACGAGACGGAGATCGACGTGCTCGACGGGCGCGGCGGGCTGCTGTTCAGCCGGTCCGCCGTCGTGAAGGTCCCGCCCGAGCCGACCGACGAGGCCCGCGACCGCGCCGTCGAGGCGGTCGTCATCGAGGCGACGCGGAGCCTCCAGAGCTACCACTCCGCCGAGAGCGCCGAGCGCATCGGTCGCGTGCTGGTGGCGGGGGGGACCGGCGTCGAGACGGCGGCGGCCGAGGAGCTCGCCCGGCGCACCGGCGCGTCCAGCAGCGTGTTCAACCCCGCCGGGCGGCTGGGACTGCGCGGCGACGCCGGCGTATCCGCCTTCATGCCCGCGATCGGGCTGGCGATGGAGGACCGCACCGGCGCCCTGCCGTTCGATTTCCTGAACCCGAAGCGCCCGCCCGTTCAGCGCGACCGGCGGAAGATCGCCGCCGTCGGCGGCGCGATCGCCGCGGCCGTGGTGATTCTCGGCGTGATCGCGCTCGGCTGGGCGCACCTCGCCGCGAAGCAGGACCGGGTCGAGGCGCTCGTGAAACGCTACAACAAGCTTCGCGACGACAACCGGAAGATCGTCACGCCGCTGGGCAAGCGGCACGCCGCCGTCGAGGAATGGGTGCAGGAGGGTTCGGCCTGGCTGGACCACTGGGCCCGCCTGAGCAGTCTCCTGCCCGGCTGCGAGGACGTGTATCTCAAGTCGATCCAGGCGTCCGGCGACGGGCGGAGCCTGACGCTCACCGTCCAGGCCCGCGACAGCGAGATCATCACGCGGATGAACCGCACGCTCCGCGAGGCCGGCTACGACGTCCGCCCCGGACGGGAGACCACCACTGACGACCGCCACGGGTACAACTTCACGACCACTACGCGCGTGATCCTCCCCGAGGACCTGGAGGTGGACGTGATGTCGCTCCCGCCGGCGACCCGCCCGGCCGACGACGCGTCGGATGACCCGGCCGTCGCCGGCGCCCGCGCCCGGCGGGGCAGGAGGCGGCGATGAACCGGCGCGAGAAGATCCTCGCCGTGACGATCGGCGCTTTCGTCGTCGTGTTCGTCGGCTACCTGGCCGCGGACAATCTCCTGCTCGGCCCGTCGGCGCAGCTCGACGCCCGCGCGGCCGACCTGCAGCGCGAGATCGCCCTCGAGCAGGTCCGCTTCAACAAGGGCAGCGGCTATACCGACGACCTGACCCGATGGGCCTCGCGGACGCTGTCGGGTCCGGCGAACCAGGTGAGCACGGCGATGCGGGCGCGCCTGATCGCCCTGCTCAACCGCGCGGAGCTCGGCGGCGGGACGATCCAGCCGGTGGGGGCGCGCACGGTCCGTGACGTCTACGAGGAGATCGCCTGGACGGTGTCGGTGGAGGGCGAGCTCGGACGGCTGGTCGACCTGCTGTACCTGCTGGAGGCCGAGCCGTACCTGCACCGGATCGAGAACCTCGAGGTCCGCCCGGACGCCTCCGGCGGACGCTGCCGCCTGCAGCTTCGCTACGCCACGATTTCGATGCTCGATGACTACGCCGCCCAGGGCGTTCCCGCGACGCGGGCGGCGGAGTCCCAGCCGTCGACGGACCTCGAGACGCCGCTGCGCGACAAGTACCGGATGATCGCCCGGCGCGACCTGTTCCGCCCGTACGTGCCGCGTCCGCCGTCCCCGCCCCCGCCGCCGCAACCCGAGCGGAATGATACACCGGGCGAGCCGCAGGACCCGCCGCCTCCGCCGCCACCGCCCGAGGCGCGGTTCCGCGTGGTGGCGCTGCCGCAGTGGGGCGGCGCGGCCGAGGTGTTCGTGCTGGACACCGCCAACCGGACCACCCGCCGCTACGAGCCGGGCGACACGCTCGCCGGCGGCGAGATCGTCCGCGTGGACTACCGGGCGATGCCGATGCCCGACAAACCCGAGATTCTCAGCCCCAGCCGGGTTATCGTAAAGGCCGGACGCGACTACTACGCCGTCGAGCTCGGACACAACCTTGCCCAGAAGCATCGATTGACCGGCGAGCAGCTGCCCGAGGATCTCGCGGGCGGCGAATGACGACTTGTCCGGCGAATTGGGATGCACCAGCCCGCGGGGCGAGCAGACGCCCCGAGGAGGTCGAAGCATGACGAATACAGGGAGAGCGATTCGACCGGTCCTTGTCGCGGCGATGCTCCTCGCCGCCGCGCATTGCCCGGCGCAGGAGACCGCCCCGCCGTCCGCCCGGCCGGCGGCGAGCCAACCCGCAACGACGCGCCCTGCGCACAGCCAGTCCGTCGCCGCTCCGACGGCGACCCCTGCCGCCGACGCGACCGCCGAGGCGTAGGCTTCCGACGCCGAACCCGCCGCTTCCGAGCCCGCCGACATCCGCTTTCAGTTCGACGGCGTGCCGATCAGCGAGGTCGTCCGCCGCTTCGCGCAGATCTCCGGCAAGCCGCTGCTCGGCTCGGCGCACGTCGAGGGCACGCTCACGTTCTTCGACAGCGAGCCCTACACCTACGACGAAGCCCTCGACACGCTCAACATCTTCCTGACCCAGCGCGGGCACTACCTGACCGAGGCGGGGCGGTTCCTCCGTCTCGTGCCCACCAGCCAGGTCCCCCAGCTCGACGTGCCGATCTTCCGCGGGCTCGACGCCGCCGACGGCCGGGACGTCCGGCCGGGACAGATCGTCACCATCGTCGTGCCGGTGAAGTTCATCGACGCCGAGCAGGCCGCCAAGACCGTCGTCCGGATGGTCTCTGCGTTCGGGTCCATCAGCCCGCTGCCGCGCGGCAAGGGCATCGTCATCACCGACACGCTGGCCAGCATCCGCCGCGTGCGGCGCCTGCTGGACGTGCTGGACGACGAGCAGGTCGTCGAGCGACGGCTGCGGACCGTGCAGCTCACCAACGCCTCCGCCGCCTCCGTTTCGAGCGTGATCAACAAGCTGTACGGACCGAAGAGCGTCACGACCCGCGCGGTGTACAACCCCTCGAACGGGCGGTGGGAGCAGGCGCCGGTCGATCCCGCCGAGGTCGTCAACGCCACGCACGACGAGCGGACGAACCTGGTGTTCCTGACCGGCTCGTCCCGTCTCGACGCGGCCGAGGAGATGATCCGCCGCCTCGACGAGCAGGAAGGCCCGGCCGCCGGCGAGGTCCGCATCTTCGAGCTGACCAACGCCAGCGCCGCCGACCTTGCCGAGACGGTCCGCGACTCCCTGCCCAAGCGGAGCGTCAAGGATCGCCACGGCAGGACGCAGCAGATCACCGACGCGCGCGTCGTCGCCGACCAGGCCAGCAACCGCCTGGTCGTCTCGGCGCCGATCGACCAGATGGCCGGCGTGGAGAAGCTCATCACCGAGCTCGACGCCGCCGTCATCGCCAGCTCCGGTGCGCAGATCTACCGCCTGGAGGTCGCCGACGCCCAGCAGCTCGCCGGCGTGCTGTCCAGCGCGATCCGCCGGCGCGACAACCGCGGGCGGTTCGTCTCGCAGCTCAGCGTGGCCGCCGACGCCAGGACCAACAGCCTCATCGTCAGCGGGCCCGCCGGCGACGTCCAGGCCGCCGAGGCGCTCATCGAGCAGCTCGACACGCCCGAGGCGGCGAAGCAGGGACGCGAGATTCACATCGTCCAGCTCTCGGCCGGCGACGCCCGCCAGACCGCCCGCTCGCTGGTCCAGCTCTTCAGCGAGGATCCGCGCGGGCGATCCAGCTCGCTGCGCGTCGAGGCGGATTCGTCCACCAACAGCCTGATGATCGCCGCGGCGCCGGGGACCTGGCCGGTGGTCCGGGACCTGCTGGACAAGCTCCAGGCCGCCGTCGAGCCCGCCGCCACGGCCGTGACGAAGCTTGTCCCGCTTCAGCACGCCGACGCCGACGAGATGTCCTCGGCGCTTCAGCGGATGTTCTCCTCGCGCCGCGGACGGCGCGGCGGCGGGGACGTGCCCGTCGCCATCACGCCGTGGGGACGCGGAAACGCGCTGCTGATCAGCGCGTCCGCCGACGACCACGAGACGCTCGCCGAGCTCATCGCGTCGATGGACACCGAGTCGTCCGAGTCCGCACGCCCGGTCCGCGTCGTCCGCCTGGAGTCCGCCGACGCCGACAAGCTCGCCGGCACGCTGCGGAACATGATCGGCCGCCGCGGACGCGGCGAGGAGCCCGTCAGCGTGCAGGCGGACCCTGCCACCAATGCCGTGCTGATCCGCGCGCCGGAGGCGGAGTGGAAGGTGCTCGAGGAGCTCATCGCCTCGCTCGACCAGGCGACCAAGGACGCCGCCCGCGAGACGCGCCTGATTCCACTGACGAAGGCCTCCGCGGCCGCCGTGGCGAACACGATCACCACACTCTACCACCGCTACGTGCCGGGGCGCCGTCGCGATCTCGATCCGTCGGAGGAGATCATCATCACGGCGGCGCCGGGCGACGCGGCCATCGCCGTCAACGCGCCGCAGGCGAAGATGGCCGAGCTCGCCGAGTTGATCGCCTCGCTGGACACCGGCGAGCAGGCCGACCGCCTGGAGGTGCGCACCTACGCCCTCGCCGACAGCGACGTCGCCGAGGTTGCGCGAAGCCTCTCGCGCCTCTACGCCCAGCAGCGATCCCGTCGCGGACAGCCCGGCGAGGTTGCCCCGCGTTTCGAGGCCGACCGCCAGGGCGGGCGGTTGATGGTCGCCGCGACGGAGACCCAGTTCGAGGAGATCGCCAAGCTCATCGACGATCTCAAGCAGCCGGCCGTGCTCGCCGAGCAGACGCGGACCTATCCGCTGAAGTTCTCCAAGGCGGCGGACGTCGCGCCGGTACTGGAGCAGATGCTCAGCGACTCGCCGGTCGGTCGCTCCCGCCGCGGGCGCGGCGGGGCGGAAGACGTCCGCGTCGCGGCGGCGCCGGGTCTCAACGCGCTGGTCATCCAGGGCCCCCCTGCCAAGCACGCGCTCGCCGAGCAGCTCCTGAAGACCTTCGACACCGAGCAGGCGGCCGAGCAGTTCGTCATCCAGATCGTCGAGCTCGACAGCGCCGATCCGGTGAAGGTCGCCGAGACGCTCCGCGCGATGCTTCCGCCGACGCCGCGCGGGCAGGCGCCCGAGGTGTACATCCAGCCGGACCCGCTGACCGGGTCCATCCTGCTGCGGGCGCCGGAGTCGCAGCGGACCGTGCTGGAAGGGATGATCGCGAAGCTGGATCAGTCCACGAAGTCCCAGGCGCGGGAGATGCGGACGCTGGAGCTGAAGCACGTCTCGGCGCGGGCGATCGCGGAGATGATCTCGCAGCTCTCGCGCCGCGGGCGAGGCCGGGGGGCGGAGGTCGACGCTGCCGAGCAGATCGTGGTTTCCCCGTCGCCGGACGACAAGACATTGGTGATCGACGCGCCGCGCGGACGGGTCGAGGAGATCGCCGCGCTGATCGCCAAGCTGGACACCGCCGAGCAGGCGGCCGAGGTCCAGGTGCGGACCTACGCGCTCGACGCCAGCGACGCGGGCGACGTGGCGCGGAGCCTGTCGCGACTCTACGCGAAACGCCGCGGCGAGCCGGCGACGGGAGAGGTCGAGCCGCGCTTCGAGGCCGACCGGCAGGCGAATCGGCTGATGGTGGCCGCCACCGACGCCCAGTTCGCCGAGATCGACAAGCTTATCGCCGAGCTCAAGGAGGCGCCGGCGCTGGAGAGCACGACGCGGACGTTCGAGCTGACCCACGCGAAGGCCCGCGACATCGCCGACCTGCTTCGCCCGCTGCTGAGCGAGTCGCGGAGTCGTCGCGGGCGGCCC
>CAZADC010000076.1:0-11647 GCA_964483755.1 uncultured Planctomycetaceae bacterium
TCTTCGGGGCTCCGTGGGCGGCGAGGGCCGCATCGACGCGCCCGGCCGACGGGCATGATGCGGTATCTCGCTGGCGGCATTCCGAGCCGTCGAGCGTCCTGACGCTGAACCTGCTCCATCCCGACCCGGGGTCCGACCCGCCGGACCCCCGCGACGGCCAGGCGTTTCTGGGGGCGCTCGATCGTGAGGGAGCGCTTGATCCGACGAGGTTGTCAAGATCGCGCATGACCCGCAAGCAGGCCGCAGCGGCCGCGAGGGAATCGGACGTCAGCGTCGAGGACGGATCGTGGGGAGTGCCCGCACGGCCCGTCGGCGACGATTGGCGGGTCGAGAAGGCGATCCTGTGCAGAGACGCCGTCGTTACCGTGCCGTCGGTCAACATCATCGGCCTCGATTGGGTCCCGCCGCTGCACAAGGTCTGGCTGGTCCGGTTCGCGCCGCCCGAGGTCGATGACGAGCCGCCGGGTCAGTCGGGGGCGTCGCGCATGGCCGATTGGTGCGTGGTCGATGACGCGACGGGACGGACGTTGCGGATCCATCCGCCGCTCTACGCCCGTGCATTTGCCGACGGCGACGGCCGGGGCGAGCTGGTCATCGGGCCGATGGCGAGCAAGGAGGACGTCTCGCAGGCCGCGGCGAAGCATCTGGCGAAGGTGAGCGAGGTCACCTTCCTGGAGAGCGTCGAAGTCCTGCCTCACGCCGGCCGGGCCCCGGAGCTTCGCTTCTGGACGCCCATGCGCCGCGTCTGGCTGTGCGAGGGCGCGGACGGGTCGGGAGCGCGGCGAGAGGTGCTCCTGCGCGACCGGGTCCCCCGCTACCGGGGCCCGGAGGTGATCCTTGCCGAGGACTTCGAGACCCGCCGGGCCGTGCCGGCCGAGGGACAGATCGGCGAGGCGCGGGAGATCGACTGGTCCCGGCCGAGCGAGTACCGGGCGGGCTCGTGGGCTTTCAGCTACACCTGCAAAGGTGCGGCCGAGAAGAAGGGCCTGCAGTTCGGCTGCCTCAGCTACCGGGGGTTCGGTCTCTGGCTCGGCAACGACCGCATCAATGACTTCATCGACACGCCGTGGGGACGCCTGTACTGGGCAGGCACCTGGCGACATCCGTGGGGCTACCAGGGCTGGGAACCCGAGCCGGTGGCGAAGCTGCCGGGCGGCCAACGCCTCCTGCCCGGCCAGATCCTCGCGATCGAGATGCATAGCACCGGCCGGCCGGTCTGGCGGGAGCGGCTCGACGACCGTCTTGATGCAATCTGCCAGGCGATCCCGCCTCACGAGACTGAGGCGGAACCGGGCGGCTTCCGGCCCCTCCGCAGCATCGCCCTGCTCGGGGACTGTCTGCGGGCCTTCCGGAATGTGCTGGAGGCCGACCCCGACCGTGCAGCGTCGCAGGAAGAGGCCTGCATGGCCAATCGCGCAGCCGGCACGGAGACCCAGCATCCGGTCCTCCGCGCGGGCAGGTACCTTGTCGTCCTCGTCGACGAAGGCCATCCGCACGCCGACGGACTCTGGGGGATCTACTGCGTCCGCCGGGATACCGAAGCCGTCGAACGCTCCTTGGTGGTCGACGGAGGCCGACGGCCCGCAACCCGTCCCTCGGCTGAGACTCCCGAGTAGCCACGCACCACCGTCCCCTCCATGGAGCGCCCTCGACTGCCGAGCGTCCTCGACTGCCGAGCCCCCTTCCGGCGTGCGATCCGATCTCACCCTTCCCGGCGGGCACATCTCTGCCGCCCTTTCTCGCCTGCGTCCGGCCGTTGTCCGCCGTGATTCATGCTTGACGATCAATGGAACTCAGTGCTATAAGAATGGGTACTGTTTTCGGGTTCGGGGGCCGGGATTTGTACCCTGAACTGTACCCTACGAGCTCGAAAACATGGTACAAGTGTGATACATGGGAAGGTGCAGCGAAGCGGCGCACAGCCAGTATTTGTCGTAAGTTGCCTGCAGGACAAGAACTTGGGGATTCGCACCTGCGACGCCTCACTCATAGAAGGTCGTGGGGACCGCGGCAGGTCGGCAAGACGACGCTGCTTCAGCACCTCTGCGGCAAGCAGCGCCGCTATGTCACGCTGGACGATCCGACGCTTCGGTCCCTGGCGATCGAGGACCCGGCCCTCTTCCTGCAGCGGTTCGAGCCGCCCGTGCTGATCGAGGAGATCCAGTACGCGCCCCAGCTCCTGCCGCTGATCAAGATGGCCGTCGACGCGGATCGCCGGCCGGGGATGTTCTGGCTCACCGGCTCTCAGCAGTTCCAAATGATGAAAGGCGTCTCCGAGACGCTGGCCGGCCGGGTGGCCATCCTGAACCTTCTGGGCTTCTCCAGCCGGGAGCGCCACCGCCTGGAGCTGGAGGTGCCTCCTTTCCTCCCGACGCGAGAGGCCATCCAGGCAGGGGAGCCGTCCGCAGCCAAGTCCGACGTGAAGAGTGTCTACCAGGACATCTGGCTGGGGGCCTTCCCTTCGCTGACGGCCGGTCCGGTCACCGATCGCGACCTGTTCTACAGCTCGTATCTCCAGACCTACCTCCAGCGCGATGTGAAGGACCTGGCCCAGGTGGGCGATGAGTTGGCCTTCGTGCGATTCCTGCGGGCCTGCGCCGCGCGGACCGCCCAGATGCTCAACCTGGCCGAGCTTGCCCGCGACGCCGACGTGGCGCCCAACACGGCCAAGAGCTGGCTGTCGATCCTCCAGGCCAGCTTCCAGGTCTACCTCCTTCAGCCCTACTTCAGCAACGTGACCAAGCGGCTGGTCAAGCGGCCCAAGCTGTACTTCCTGGACACGGGCCTGGCGGCGTACCTGACCGAATGGTCCAGCCCCGAGACCCTGGCCGCCGGGGCCATGGCCGGGGCGATGTTCGAGACGCACGTGCTGGGCGAGCTGCTCAAGAGCTGGTGGCACCGCGGGAAGACGCCCGGACTCTACTACTATCGCGACCGCGACGGCAGCGAGATCGATTTTCTATTCCGGCAGGACCAGGCCTTCCACCCGATCGAGGTGAAGAAGACAGCCAGTCCAAGGCGTGAGCTGGCTCGGCCCTTCAAGGCCCTGACGAGCCTGAAAGGGACCGTCGGACAGGGCGCGATCGTCTGCCTCTGCCGGCAATGGACGCCACTGGCCCAGGACGTGGACGCCGTCCCCGTAGGGATCATCTGACCCCCCACGCCGAGATGCCAGACCTCCGGGTTCTCAACCCGGAGGTTCTTCCCGGTCCCTGCAGCCGGCTGCGGAGGCGCGCCTGTTCGGCAGGAAGCCTTTCCCCCTGCCCAACAGCAGAAACAGCAGGCGGTCCGGGTTTCCACCGAGTCTTCATCGCATGCGGGTACGCACGGTTCAGCGCGACAGGAGCATCTGCACGCCCTCTCCGTGTGCGTCGAGCGCCGGCTTGGGCGTCCCGTCCAGGTTCACCAGGCCCCAGGCGGTTTCCATGGGACATCCGTCCTGCTTGCACTGCCAGCAGGTCTGCTGGTCTTCCCATCGGTAGAAGAACGCCCCGAGCAGCTTGTCGCGCTGGGAGCGGAACGCTTCGAAGGCCGACCGCACGAACCGGGCCTGGGTTTGGGCGTCGTGTCCGCCGGACCAGCCGAAGCGCCACTTCTGGACCTGGCACGGCGGCAGGTCGGGCGCCAGCTCCCCCTCGGCCATGACGTCGCCCCGCGACGCGTAGCCCCACTCGTTGACCAGCACCGGCGCTCCGGTCAGCTCGTACAGTTCCGCGATGCGTTCGGCCCAGTCGCCGGGCGCGCCGGGTTGCCACGTTCCGTAGTAGGCGTCGACGCCGCAGTAGTCGAGCACGGTGTCGGGGCGGCCGAACAGGCGCCCCCACATGTAATACGATGTCGGCTGGCCGGAGGGATTGTGCCCCACGGGCGCCGACGGGTCGACCTCCTTCACGGCACGTGCTGCGGTTTCGATGAGGCCGCACGCCTGGCGGGGACGCAGCGGTCCGCTGAAGTGCTCGAGGTCCAGCTCATTGGCAATCTGCCAGGCGGATACCACGCCGCGAAGATCCTCGGCGAGAAAGCGGCAGATGGCGGCGTAGTTGTCGTAGTAGTCTGACGTTTCGGGGTCACCGATCCATTCGGGAAGCAGCCTTCGCGAACGCAGGCGGAGATTGCCGTCGGAGTCGGGCTCGTATCTGGCGCCGAACGGGAGTGGCGTGATGGCCATGACCTTCATCCCCCGCCCGGCCCATCCTTCGGCGCTTCGCCTGGCGGTCAGGTAGGCGTCGGACGGTGGAGCGTCGAGCCCGTCGGAGAACGGAGCGGGAAACCCCTGGCGCACCCATCCGATCCCGGCTCTCCGCATCAGAGCGTCATCGGCGTCGGCAAACGCGCTTGTTCCGATCATCAGTTCGGTCATGCTTCGGTCTCCTCGATGCGGCATTTCGAGATGGTCTGCGGTTCCCGACCGCCGTGGGCCTGTGTCGATTCCAGCACGACCCGCCGGGCGACAAGCGCTTCCCTCTCCGGCAGGCGCAATGACCCTCCGTACGCTAGACGTCAGGTTCAAGCATGAATTGCGGGCCTTTGCAGTGAAGAGGGCGCAGTCCATGCGCGTATGGCGACCCGGTGACTGCGCGGCCGTGGTGACGTTGAGGATGGCGGACATGAGGGAGTGGACGACGATGTGCCATGTCCTCAGACAACGTGTCGATCCGTCCGATCAATCGAGGGGATGCCGGTCGGAGTCTCGGGTGGCAAACTGCTCGGCCATGAGCCCGCGACGGGCCAGCAGCGAGCCCTCCAGGCGATACAGCCGGACCCGGGCCACGAGGCAGTTGGTCACCGCCTCGATTTCGGCGACCTGACTGACCAGCAGATCTCGCTGCGCCGAGGCCACCAGCAGCGCGGTGGACCGACCGACGCGGAACTTCGCCGTCTCGGCGCGGAGCTTCTCTTCCTGGAATTCGCGCGTGATCGTCGTCGCCTGCACCTGCTGGCGGGCGCGGGTCACTTCGATGTACGCGAGCTCGACGTCCTCTCGCACGAGGTCGCGGAGGTTCTCCACGGCCTCGCGGCGCTGCGCGCGTGTCACGACGGCGCGGGCGTGGCGCGCCCTGTCGTCTCGATTGGCCACCGGCTGGGAGAACGTCAGCCCGACGAGCGCTTCGTATCCGTCGCTGCCGACGTCGCTGACCGAGTCGCCGAAGGACGAGGCGTATCCGGTCTTGCCCAGCGTGACGAACAGGTCGAGGCGCGGCAGCAGGCCGTTGCGCGTCTTGACCACTTCAAGCTCGCTGCGCTGAACCAGCAGCGCCGCCTGGTGCAGTTCGGGGCGCAGGTGCAGCGCCGCAGTCACGTGGTCGGAGAGCTTCTCCAGCGGGATCGGCGGGACCAACGGCCGGGTTTCGGGGACGACTTCCCTTTCGCGCGTCGGCAGGGCCTGGGGATACATCAGTCGCAGCAGACGCACCTGGAGTGTCGCCACAAGGCTGCGCGCGTTGATCAGCGCCTCGCGGCGCAACGCGACCTCCGCCTCGCCGGCCGCCAGCTCGGTCTCGGCGAGGTTGCCGACGCGGATCCGCCGGCGCGTGTCATCGAGCTGCTGCTCGGCCAGCCCCAGCGACCGGGTGACGATCTCCACCTGCCGCCGCGCCAGGACGTACCGCCAGTATGTCGTCTCGACCTCCTCCACCAGACCCTCGGCGAACCCGCGGAATTCGTGCTGCGAGAGGGCCTCGTCCACTCGCGCCTGGCACAGGTTCGCCAGGTTCACGGCGACCGGTCGACCTTCCAGCAGCGCCTGGGTCACACTCACCGACGCGCCGGTCGCGTGCTGGTCGTCGAGGGAGGTCCCGTAGCTTCTCTCGGTGGCGACCGACGCATCGATCGTCGTCCCGCTCGGCAGGAAGCGTGAGACGCCCGCACTGACGCCGGAGGTCGTGGTGCGCGTCTGGGCGCCGGTCCGGCCCTCGACGCGCTCGCGCCCTGCCGACGTCTCGCCGCTGATGACGGCGTCGAAGGCGGCGAGCTCCTGCTCGATGAAGGTCCGCTGAATCGCCGGCTCCAGTCGCTCGACCCGCAGCGCCCGGTTGTTCTCGAGGGCGCGAAGCACCGCGTCCTCGATCGTGACCCCGATGGGACCGGTTGGCGGGTGGGCGGGGGCGTCGTCCAGCACGTCCTCGGGGCGCGGCAGCCGTTTCGCCTCAGCGCGGGGGGCCAGTGTTCCTCGCAAGGAGGGCGGTTCAACGGCCGGTCGCCAGCGGTCCTGAACCGCTGCGCACCCCCCGACGGCCAGCGCCGCCAGCACGAGTCCGGGCATCGCCTTTCGCGGGAGCGTGTTCACGAGACGGCCTCCCCGGCGGGGCGAGAGGGCTCGTGCCCCGCCTTGCTCTTGCGTTCGAAGATCGAGTAGACCACGGGAACGACGACCAGCGTGATCAGGGCGGAGCTGAGCAGCCCGCCGATGACCGCCCGGGCCATGGGCGCCTGGGCCTCGCCGCCTTCGCCCATTCCGACGGCCAGGGGGATCAGTCCGCACACGGTCGTGGAGGTGGTCATGAGGATCGGTCGCAGTCGGCGTCGCCCGGCCTCCTCTATGGCGTCGCGAAGCGAATAGCCGGACTCGCGTCGCAGCAGGTTGGTGTAATCGACGAGCAGGATGGCGTTGTTCACGACGATCCCGCCGAGCATGATGCAGCCGATGTAAGACTGGAGGTTGAACGTGGTGTCGGTCAGCAGGAGGATAAGAATCACGCCGATGACCGCCAGGGGGACGGAGAACATCACCACGAACGGGTCGCGGAGCGACTCGTACAGGCACGCCATGACGACGTAGACCAGCGCCAGCGCGAGCACCAGTCCCAGCAGCAGCTCGCCGAACGCCTCCTGCTGCTCCTCGTAGTCGCCTCCGAAACCGATGCTGAAGCCCTGCGGCGCCGGCAGCGATCGCAGTTGCGCGCGGACGTCGTCCAGGATCGAGCCCATGTCGCGCCCCTCGATGTTTGCCCGCACGCCGACCAGGCGCTCCTGATCCTTGCGTTCGATCTCCACCGGTCCGCTTCGCGGCTCGAAGGTGACGACGTTGCGAAGGACAACCGGTCGGCCGGCCGTGTTGCTGACCGTCATGTCCAGTATCTCGCGAAGGGACAACCGCTCCGCGTCGGCGACCTGGACCCGGATGGCGAACTCATCGCCCCCCTCGCGGTAGTTGCCCGCCCGCGTGCCCGAGACCACCGTCTGGAGCATTTCCGCGACGTCCCGGACGGCCACCTGCATCGCCTCGGCCTTGCCGCGGTCGACCTCGATCAGCCGCTCCGGGGCGCCGATATCCCGCGTGACCTGCGCGTCGGTCACGCCGGGCGTGCTCTCGACAATCTCCTTGACCCGCCGGGCGAGGGCGTCGGCGGTCTGCAGGTCGTACCCGCGCACCTCGACTTCGACGCGCTCCGTCCCGCCGGTCATCCGCCGCAGCAGGAACAGGCCCTGTCCGGCGCGGGTGCGGATCGTGGCGCCGGGAATCACGGCGAGCTTCGGTCGAAGGGCGGCGGCGACGTCCTCGCTGGACCGTTCGCGCTCGGACTGGCCGACGAGCGATATCCGCATCCGCCCCGTGTGGGAGCTGTTGGACCGCCACGAACCGCCCACGCTGCTGACCACGCTCTCGATCTCAGGGACGTTCTCTTTGACGATACGCTCCACGCGGCGCATGGCGTCGTCCACGATCGCGATGCGCGTGCCCACTTCCATTTCCAGGTTGATGCTGACCTCGCCCTCGTCGCTGGCGGGCATGAGTTCCGTGCCCACCTCCGGCACAAGCAAAAGCGACGCGCCCAGCACGCCGGCGGCCAGGAGGATGACCACGAGGCGGTGATTCAGCGCCCAGTGCAGCAGGCTCTTGTAGCCGACTTCGAGCTCTTCGAAACCCCGGGCGGACAGGCGGAACATTCCCCGGAACAGGCGAAAGCCCTGCCCCGGCGGGCGGAGGAACTTCGACGCCAGCATGGGAATCAGCGTCAGCGCCACGCCCAGCGAGCAGAGCAGCGCGAAGCTCACCACGAACGCCAGTTGCTGGAACATCTCGCCGGCCATTCCCCGGACGAACACCAGGGGCAGGAAAATGGCCAGCGTTGTCATTGTGCTGGCGATGATCGCGCCGGTCACCTCTTCGCTCCCGCGGACGGCGGCCTGCTCGGCCCCCATGCCGCCTTCGCGCAGACGGTAGATGTTCTCCAGCACGACAATGGAGTTGTCCACGAGCATCCCGACGCCCAGTGCGAGCCCGCCGAGCGTCATGATGTTCAGCGTGAAACCGCCGAAATAGATCATCGTGAACGTCGCGACGATGGACACCGGGATGGCGGCTGCGATGATCGCCGTGCTCCGCAGGTTCCTCAGGTAGACGAGGAGCACGACCACGGCGAACACCCCGCCGAACAGCGCGGCGCGCCCCACGTTCGTGATGGATCGCTCGATGTACTCGGACGTGTCGATGATCGGCGTGATCCGGATCTGCGGAATGTCCTCGTTGATGCGCTCGACTTCGGCGAGGACATTGCGGGCGACCTCGACGGTGTTGGTTCCGGACTGCTTGTTGACCGACAGCCGCAGCCCGGGTTCGCCGTTCACGCGGACCACCCGTCGCACTCGCTCCCAGCTGTCGCTGACCTCGGCGATCTCGTGGAGCCGGATCGGAAAGCCGTTGCGGACCGCCACCGTCGTGTTACGAAGCTGCTCCAGGCTCGTGTATTCCCCGGGCGTGCGGAGGGTCACCTCCAGGTTGCCCGCCTCGATGGTCCCCGCCGGCAGCGTGATGTTGGCGGTCCGAATCCGCGAAGTAAGTTGATCGAGCGGAATCTGGAGCGATTTGAGCCGATCCGGGTCGAGATCGACGTGAATCTCCCGCTCCAGTCCGCCCCAGATATCCATGGCCGCCACGCCGGGCACGCGCTCCAGGCGGTACTTTATGTCGTCGTCGATCATTCGTCGCGTCTGGATCGGGTCCAGGTTACTGGACGCCCCGAGAATCAGAATCGGGAAGCTCGCCGGGTCGAACTTCCGCAGCGACGGGCGGTCTGCATCCTCCGGCAGCCGCGGGATCACCCGGTCCAGCCGGTCGCGGATGTCGTTGGCGGCCGCGTTCAGATCCGTGCCCCACCCGAAGGTCACCCGGACGCTGCTGTTGCCCTCGGAGGAGACCGAGGACACTTCCTCGACCCCGGGGACGGCGGCCATCGCCTGTTCGACGGGCTCGGTGATGAGCTCCTCGATCTCCTGAGGGCTGGCGTTCTCGTAGCTGGTGGAGATGCTCAGTGTCGGATAGGTGATGTCCGGCATCAGGTCCACCGGCAGGCGCGACAGCGAGATGCCGCCCAGCAGCACGACGCTGAGCGTCACCATGATGGTAAAGACCGGCCGGTGTACGGAGAAGCGCGCGGGCTTCACGAGCCGCCTCCGTCCGCGGGGCGAGTGGGGGTCGGCGTCGCCGGTTGAGCTTCCGCGACGACGTCCTCGCCGTTCGGGGGAATCAGGACCGGTCCGCCGTCCTCCAGAAGGTGCTGGCCGAGCGTGACGATCGGGGCGTCCGGTTCCGGCGAGGCGATCTCGACCCAGTTGCCTTCCGTGATACCGATCTTCACGGGGACGAAGCGCGCCGTGCGGGAGGGCAGATCGACCGCGAACACGCCCTCCACGCCATTGCGACGCACAAGCGCTCCGGCGGGAACGGCCGTCGCGTCGAGGTGCGCTTCGAACTCGATTCGCACTCGGGCGAACATCCCCGGGGCGAGCCGGCGCCCGGGATTGGGCACGGCCACCTCGACCCGCCCCTGGCGCGTCTCCTCCTCCAGCACCGGCGCGACGCGGGCGATCCTTCCGGTGAACGTCTGTCCGGGCCAGGCATCGGTTGAAATCGTGGCCGACTGGCCGATACGGATCTGAGGGAAGTCCCGTTCGATGACGTTGATGACGGCGATCACCGGATCCAACTCGACAATCGAGACGATCGGGTCGTTCGCACGCAGCATGCTGCCTTCGTCGACGAACCGCCTTGCCACCACCCGCGATGCGTCACCTTCGGCGCCGGTCCACGTCGCGTGAATGCGGGTGTAGCCCAGTCGAATCTCCGCGGCGGCCAGGGCGGCCTGACGCTGCTGGATCTGCGCCTCGGCGACTTCCATGCGCGCCTGGGCGGCGTCGAAGCGCGCCTTGGCCTGGTCGAGCTCGGCCTCCGAGGCCACCTTCTGCTCGCGCAGCTCCCGCGCCCGCTCATACTCGCGACGCGCGACCTGGAGATCGCTGCGGTACTCGGCGAGATTGGCCCGGATGACCTTCAGCTCCGCCCCGGCCTGCGCAACCTGCTGGGCGTACTCCTCGCTGTCGAGCACGGCCACAAGGTCCCCGTGATGAATCCGGTCCCCGATATCCACCAGCAGTCGTTCCAGGCGTCCCGGGACCTTGGGCGCGACGATGAACTGGTTTTCCGGCAGCAGCGTGCCGGTCAGCTCGGCGACGTCACGCATGGTACGGCGCGTCGGGGGCTGGATTTCAACGGCCACCGCGAGCGGTCCGCCCCGGCGTCCGGCGGTGCGGCCCTCATCAATCAGACGTTGGTAGATGCCCCACGCCAGCACGCCGCCCGCGATGACCACGACCGTGATCGCGATTGCTTTCTTCATGGCTTTCTCTCTTTGCGGGTCGAAGCGGCGAGCGGTGGAGAGTCGCCGCCCCCGGTCGCTCCGCGCAGGAAGAAGTCGACAAGCAGGGCGTTGGTGACCGGCCGGTCTCGATCTTCGAGACTGCGGGCCCGCGTCCGCAGCAGGCCCAGCAGGAACGCCGCGAGGACCTCGTCCGAGAGGTCGCCGCGCAGCAGGCCGGCCTGGCGGCCGTTGCGGAGGATCGTCTGCACCGCCTCGCCCAGCCTGCGTCGCTTTTCGAGCCAGCGGGCGTGGAGGCTGCCGCGCGCCACCGACATCCTGGCGTCTTCGGTCTGGATCATCCGGAACAGATGGCGTCGCCGACGGAAGAAGGCGGTGATGGCGTCGCACGCCTGGAGCAGCTGCGTGGTGAAGTCGGCGTCCCGCGCGACCCGCCGGGCGAGCAGGTCGCAGAGCTCGTCGAATCCGCTGGTGGCGACCTGGAAGAACAGGTCGTCCTTGTCACGGAAGCAGGCATAGATCGTGCCCTTGCCGACGCGGGCCAGCCGGGCGACGTCGTCGAGGGTGACTTCGTGCAGACGCCGGTCGGAGAAGAGCTTTTCGGCGACCTGCATGATCCGTTCACGTTTGTCGGGGCGGGACAGGGGCGCTCCTCTCGATACTGACCAGTCAGTATTTAACAAGATCGCGAGGGCTTCAGTCAAGTGGGTGGACGGCGTCCGGCTGCGCGGGCGCCTGCGCGACTGCGACTCGGGGTCTCAGAAAATTGTGCCCTTCTCATCATTCTCTCATGTGGCGGCTTCTAGGCTGGAGCCCGGTATGAGCGGTTCGCCCGTCCGGGATGCGTTGTCCCGGCGGGTATGAGCCCGCCAAACAGGAGACTCACCATGTCAGGCAAGCTGTCTCGAACGGTGCTGGCGGTGCTGCTGGCGGGCGCCCTCGTGTCCGCCTGGGGGCTGGTGTCGGCCCAGGAGGATCAGCGGGAGCGCCCCGATCGGCGACGCATGAGTCCCGAGGAGCGGCAGCAGCGAATGGAGGAATGGCGCCGGCGG
>CAZADC010000077.1:0-11389 GCA_964483755.1 uncultured Planctomycetaceae bacterium
CCTTCGGGTTCCGTGGGTTCGAATCCCACCCTCTCCGTTACGCGAAACCCCGCATTCGCAGGGCCCGGCGCATCACGACGTGCGTCGGGCCCTCGTTGTGCGCGTCCGGGCTCATCCGCTCAACCTGCCGGATGGCACCGCCCTGGCGCCCACGCGCGACGCCGATGACGCTTATCATGAAGTCGGTTCCGGACAGTTCACCCGGTCGGAGACCACGCTGCGCCGCAGCGCCTGCGACTATGCCGGACATCGACAACAATCGAATCGGCGGCATCTTCGACGAGGTCGCCGATCTGCTGGACCGCGCAGAGGGCGACAATGCGTACCGCGCCCGCACCTATCGCCGGGCCGCCGGGGCGATCCGCCAGGCGTCCGAGCCGCTCGCCGACATGCTGGAACGCGACGGCGTCGAAGGGCTCAGGCAGTTGCCGGGCATTGGCGAGAAGTTCGCCGGCGTTCTCTGATCGCGGGTGCGCGGGAGAGCCGGCACGGCCGGGCCGTCGGACTACTGCTTCTCCCCGCCCGCGGCGGCACGGCGCTCGATACGCCGGGCGCGGCGGAGCCGCTCCTTCGTCTTGCGGACGCTGTTCTTTTGTCGGGTGGCCGTCTGCTCGGCGCGACGGCGGTTCTTGCGGTCTCGGCGTTGTCCCATGGTCGGTTCCTTTCCGTGAAACGCGGATCATACCATCGCGGCAACCCGGGCGGCGCGGAAATCGCGGGCGCGGTGAGGCGGAATGTGCATCGCCGGCTCAGCCGCCCATCAGTGTCGCGCGGATCGCATCCCAGGCGGGGACCGGCGCGAAGATCAGCCAGGCGATGTTGACGGCCGTGACGAAGTCGTACGGGATCGTCATCCTCGGCCAGCGCCACAGGCGGAGTTTCAGCCCCCATCCCCCCTTCCGCGGATCGACGGCCGGACTGCGCCCGGCGATCACGGCGCGGGTGTGGAGAATGCGGCGCAGCACGGTCAGCAGGGGCAGCGCGGCCTGCTGGAGGACCAGCGCGGGCGTGTTGTGGGCGAAGGTCGCAATCAGGATGGCGGCCGACCGCTCGCCCCGCTGCCAGTAGCCCACGCTGCAGGAGTCGATGAGGTCCTCGGCCCGGGCGCGGGAGTAGGAGATCATGAAAGCGTTGAAGAAGGCGACCATCGCCAGCAGCGTGAAGGTGACGTTGGACGGTGAGCGGGAGGCGTAGAACACGGCGATGCCGGCGTAGACGGCGAAGTCGCTGTAGCGGTCCATCGTCGAGTCGAGGAACGCCCCGAATCGCGTCGCCTTGCCGCCCAGGCGCGCGACCGCCCCGTCGAGCATGTCGCACGCGGAGGCGAGCACCAGCAGCCCGCCGGCGAGCAGAAGCAGCGCATTGGCGTCGGCGCGCGGGTCAAAGCTCCACGCGAACTCCGATCCGGCACCCAGCGCATAGCACACGCCGCCGCCCGCGGTGATGACCATCCCCGCCAGCGTCAGTCCATTGGGCGTCACGCCAAGGCGAACGAGGCCCCCGGCGATCGCGTCGCGGGCGGCGGCGAATCCGGTTCCGATGGCCTTTCCGAGCATGGCGAAAGCCTAGCGGGCGGCCCGCCCCGTCACAAGCCCCGGAGGACCGGTGCGCGGGCTGTCGGCCGCAAAATCCACCCGCGGACAGCGGTTTGACGCTTGTAAAACGGCCGGCTCCAGCCGATAATGTTCATGTGCTCAATGCGGTGACGGATCACCCACGTCACAGGTCATAGGGAGAACGTTCATGAGCGGTGCACCGGGCAGTTACGCGTCGGACGTGTCGAACGTCGCCCGGTTCGAGAAGCAGCTCGCCACGGCGCTGGGGCAAAGCGTCGACGAACTGGATCACGCCGAGTGCTTCGACTTCGAACAGCGATCCGAGCTGTACACGATTCTTCACACCCTCAAGACCGAGACCGACGCCCACTGTGAGCTGGTCGGGCGATGGGTCTCGGACAAGCCCCAAGGCTGACGCATGCTCGAACAGGCTATTCTGCGGGATCAGTTCCAGGAGTTGCTGGACAAGGAACGCCAGGCCGAGCGGCGATATGCCGAACTCGCCGAGCAGACCGACGATCCGCAGCTCCGCGAGCAGATCCTTCAACTCCGTCGCGACAAGCAGCGCCACGCCGAGCTGACCGAGCGCCTGCTGGAGATCCTGGAGTAGCAATCGACCGCGGCGAACGGGCGCCGCCCCCCACCCCTGCATCTCGATTTGCAGAAACCCCATAGAAACGCGGGGCGTTTCTGCTATCTTGTCGCCTTGGTTCGCTGTTGGGAGAGGCCCCCGCATTATGACGAGTACGACAACCACGCGCAGCCGTCTCGAAGGGCGCACGCTCTGGGTGCCGCGAATGACCTACGTCGGGGCGAAGGTCATGTGCGCGGTGTTCCGCTCGATCGGCATCGACGCCCGTGTGACGCCGGAGTCGGACGATCGAACGCTCGAGCTCGGCGGGCTCTACAGCTCCGGCGAGGAGTGCTACCCGGAGAAGATCACCCTCGGCGACTTCCTGCGCATCGTCGAGAGCGACGACTTCGACCCCGACCGGGCCGCCTTCTTCATGCCCACGGCCGAGGGGCCCTGCCGCTTCGGGCAGTACGCCCCCTACCTCCGCCAGGTGCTCGACGAGATGGGCTATACCGACGTGCCGATCGTCTCGCCGACGAGCAAGAACGGCTACGACGGCATGGCCGAGCACGCCAACGACATGATGCGCCAGGCATGGCGGGCGCTGGTGGCTTCGGACATCCTGCGGAAGCTGCTGCTCAAGACCCGCCCGTACGAGGACGAGTCCGGTGCGGCCGACGCGGCCTTCGAGGAAGGCCTGGCGCTCATCGAAAGCGTCATCGAGCG
Organism: uncultured Planctomycetaceae bacterium; assembly: GCA_964483755.1. Lineage (GTDB taxonomy): Bacteria > Planctomycetota > Phycisphaerae > SM23-33 > SM23-33 > CAZADC01. The sequence continues at coordinate 2,857 of CAZADC010000077.1, forward strand.
TCCCGACGTCAAGTCACGCCGGCGGATGGCCGACCTGCGCGACGCGCTGGTGACAGTCCGCAACGCGTTCCGCGACGTGCCGGCCACCTACACGAAGGACCGCCCGCTGATCGGCGTGGTCGGCGAGATCTTCTGCCGCCTGAACACGTTCAGCAACTACGACGCCGTCCGGCAGATCGAGGCCCACGGGGGCGAGGCCTGGCTGGCGGACGTCACCGAGTGGGTCTGGTACACCAACTGGTCGCAGAAATCGCTGCTGCGGCGCGACGGGAAGACCGTCTCGCTGTCGATGCTCGGCGCTGCCGTCAAGACCGCCATCCAGCGCCGCGACGAGCACAAGCTGCTCGATCCGTTCGCCGAGGATTTCCGCGGATACGAGGAGCCCCACGACATCGAGGCGGACGTGCTCGAGCCGGCCTGGCCTTACCTGCCCGCCGACGGCGCGCTCGGCGAGATGGTCCTGTCCGTCGGCAAGACGATCTACATGTACAACAAGGGCGTCGACGGGATCATCGACATCAGCCCGTTCTCCTGCATGAACGGCATCGTCTCCGAGGCCGTCTACCACCAGGTGTCCGCGGACCACGACGGACTGCCGATCCGCAACTTCTACTTCGATGCCACCAGCTCCAACATGGAGCGCGATCTGGACATCTTCATGGAACTCGCCGCCAGCTACCGCAGGCGCAAGCACAAGCCCAGGATCTACCCCGCCTACCATGGCGGTTGAGCGCCGAAGGCAGTGCGCAGCCCGACTGAATCCTCCGAGGCCGTAACGCATGATCGAACGCGTGGAGCCGCAAGACGTTGAATCCGCCGACAAGCCAGCGCCCGCATCCGCGTGCGGGGCGCCGTCCGTCGCCGGATTCAGGCGGTCCATGCGGCGTTTCGCCGACGGGCTGGCGTCCCTGCCCGTCGAAACGCAGGCCACCTGCCCCGGATGCGGAAACGTCGTCCCGGCCGTGTTCGACTACGCCGATGCCTCGGCGCCGCCCGCCCAGCGCCAGGTCGTGCTGACGTATCGCTGCCGGACCTGCGGCGACCTGCGCGAGGTGCATCACGACGCGATCTGGACGCCCGTCGCGCCGGACTATCCCGGCAGCGCGACGCGGACCTACCACGACGCCCGCGTCCATCCCATGGCGCGTCGGCTGCCGCGGACCGTCGAGACGCTGTGCCCCCAGTGCGCCGCCGTCATCGTCGGACGGCACTTCGTCGCCGACGGCGAGGTGTGGACGGAGAAGACCTGCCCCGAGCACGGGCACGTCCGCGACCGGATCAGCCCCGACCCGCTGCTGTACTCCAAGGCGTCCTGGTGGAGCTACGAGGAGCACCCCGGCCAGCAGCACCCGCAGGTGACCGGCGGCGAGCGCTGCCCCAGCGACTGCGGGCTGTGCAACCAGCACCTCTCGAGCGCCTGCCTGGCGCAGATCGACCTGACGAACCGCTGCAACATGCGATGCCCGATCTGCTTCGCCAACTCCGGGGCGGCCGGGTACGTCGCCGAGCCGGACTGCGACGAGATCGTCCGCCAGCTCCGCGTGCTTCGCGAGCTTCGCCCGACGCCTTGCACGGCGATTCAGTTCACCGGCGGCGAGCCGACGATCCATCCGGACTTCCTGCGGATCGTGTCGACGGCGCGGGACATGGGCTTCTCGCACATCCAGATCGCGACCAACGGGCTGCGGATCGCCGACGCCGATTTCGCCCGCAGCGCGGCCGACGCGGGCCTGCACACGCTCTACCTGCAGTTCGACGGCGTGGGCGAGGAGTGCTACCGCGAGACGCGCAACTACCCCGGCATCTGGGAGAAGAAGCTCGCCGCCATCGAGAACTGCCGCGCCACGGGCATGAAGGTGTGCCTGGTTCCCACGATCCTCCGCGGGGTCAACGACGACCAGGTGGGCGAGATCTTCCACTTCGCCCGCACCAACGCCGACGTCGTCAGCGCGATCAGCTACCAGCCGGTCTCGTTCACCGGGCGGATCGACCGCGACGAGCGTCTCGCCCGCCGCTATACGCTGGGCGACCTGGCGCACGACATCGCCGACGCGTCCGGCGCGAGCTGCCTGCGGGACATGTTCCCGCTGAGCATCGTCGTTCCGCTGGCGCAGATTCTCGAGGCGCTGACCGGCGACACCAAGATCCGCCCGAGCTGCCACACCGACTGCGCCTTCGGGACCTACTTCCTCATCGCCCCCGACGGACAGGCGTACCCCTTCCCGCAGGTGATCAACGTCGAAGGCATGTTCACCGAGATGAACCGCATCGCGGCCCGGATTCGCGAGCGGGGGCGGGCGACACGCCTCGACCGCATCCGCGTGCTGCGGATGTTCAAGCGGCACTTCAACGCCGACGCCGCGCCGCCGGGGCTGACCGTCCGGCGGTTCGTGCGGTCCCTGCAGGGGCTGGTGGACAAGAACGTCGGACGCGGCGAGGGCGAGAAGCACACCTACAAGACGCTGCTGTGCGCCGGGATGCACTTTCAGGACCGGTACAACTTCGACGTGGAACGCGCCAAGCGATGCGTGATCCTGTATTCCACCCCGAGCGGGGTGTTCCCGTTCTGTACGTACAACTGCGGCCCGGAGTACCGCCCGCTCGTGGAGCGGGCCTTCGCCCGCCGGAGTCAGCGGGCTCCGACCGTCGAGCCCGAGCCCATGCAAGCCGGAAAGGAGAATGGTTGATGAATCGTCTCGCCATCGCCGCCGCGGGGGTCATGCTGCTGGCCGGATGCAGCTGGATGAACGACAACGAGCCCGTCGCGGCGCGCCCCGAGGTGAGCTCGGCCGAGCACGCCGGGGTGCGCGTGGAGCTGCGCCTGCCCAGGCGTCTTTACGAGACCGGCGAGGCCCTCGACGCCGAAATCCTCGTCACCAACACCACGAAGCAGCCGATCACCATCGTCGCCCGCACCGGCGCGCCGGTGTACCTCAACATCAAACGCCACACCGACATCGGCTGGGAGCAGGTCAAGGAATACCCCCAGGCCGCCACCATGGTCATCACGCCCTGGACGCTCGAAGGCGGTCAGACCCGCCGCTTCGAGCTGAGCCCCACGGTCCGCCCGGACTGGCCGACCAACGAGCCGCTGCGCGTCGAGGCGGAGGTTAACGGGTGGTCCAAGGCCTCGCCCGCGATGGTCGTCACCGTCGAGCGTCCCGGCAGGACGGAATAGCGCTCCCATGATCCCGCAAGGCGGCAGCGGACGCGCGAAAGACGGTTCGTACACGCGCCCGGGCGAGCACACTACCGCCGCGGCCGTGGGGAAGCGCTACCTCCACGCCTTCCGCGCCTCGGACCGGGCGGACAAGTCCGCCGATCGCCCCGGCGACGGCCCGGTCTCCAGCGGCGAGTACGCCAGGAGCTTCGAATCCCTCGCCGACTGCATCACCCCCCGGACGCTGCAGATCGACTATCACCACCCCCTGGAACGCTGGCTGGGAACGCGACCGATGCGCTGGCTGCTCGGGCGCCTCTCGCGCACCGGGCGCGACGGCGACACCACGCTGCAGCGGATCATCGCGACCTACCGCAACCCCGACGCCCCGTCGGCCCGGAAGCTCCTCTACGCCCCGCTGCACCTGCTCATCGACCGCATGCGCGGCGACGCGGACGTGGCGACCTTCCGCAAGCGCCTCGCCGAGCACACGCCGACGCTGCGCGGGCTGGTGATCGTCGCGCGGAGCATCGCGGAGTTCGGGCTCACGACGCCCCAGCGGTTCTCCGCCCCCCTGTTCGCCGTGTGGAACTTCACCAACCGCTGCAACCTCGCCTGCGCCCATTGCTACCAGGACAGTGACCACGCCGCGCTGCCCGACGAGCTCACGCTGGACGAGAAGCTGGACCTCGTAGACCGGATGGGCGCCGCCCACATGCCGATGGTCGCCCTCTCCGGGGGCGAGCCGACCGTCAGCCCCCACCTGCGGGACGTCGTCGCCCGAGCGGCCGGGTACGGAATGCATGTCACCATCGCGACCAACGGGACCACGATGACGCCGAAGCGCGCCGCCCAGCTCGCCGAGGCGGGACTCCGGTACGTGGAGATCTCGCTGGACTCGGTGGACCCCGACCGTCACGACGCCTTCCGCGGCGTGCCGGGCATGTGGCGGCGGGCGGTCGACGGCGCCAAGACCGTCGTGGCGACCGAGGGGCTCCGCCTGGGCGTCGCCATGTGCGTCCACCAGGGCAACGTCGACGAGGTGGAGGAGATGATCCGCTTCGCTGAGGAGCTTGGAGCCGGGTGCTTCGCCCACTTCAACTTCATCCCCGTCGGGCGCGGCTTGAAGATGGTCTCCGGCGACATCACCCCGCAGCAGCGCGAGCGCCTGTTGAGCGTGCTGAACGCCAAGATGCAGGCCGGAGGGATCGGCGTGATCTCCACCGCCCCGCAGCTCGGGCGGGTGTGCCTGGCGGGGGCGGCCCTGGACACCGGGCGCACTGCCTGCTCGCACGCCGGCTCCGGCAGCGGCGTCAAGGCGCGGGTCGTCGCGAAGTACCTTGGCGGCTGCGGGGCGGGGCGGACCTACGTCTGCGTCGAGCCGAACGGCGACGTCACCCCCTGCGTGTACCTGCCGCACCGGGTGATGGGCAACGTCCGCGAAAAGCCCTTCCTGGACATCTTCCGGGAGTCGATCTTCTACGACGTGCTCAACGACCGCGAGCGACGGCTGCACCACTGCGAGGTGTGCGCGTTCCGCAACTACTGCGGGGGGTGTCGGGCGCGGGCGGACGCCTACTTCGGCGAGCTGCACGCGGGCGATCCGGGGTGCGTGTTCAACGCCGCCCACTGGGACCGCCTGGTGGCCGAGGGAATCGCCGTCCCGGGCGACGCGAACACCCCGCCGGGCGAGATGGAGCTGTCCGCCACCCGCCACGGTCCGGGGTGAGGGCGGTTCGGCTTGTCGCATGCCAACGAACTCCGTAGAATCTTCCGTGAAGACGTTTGGTCATGGTGCGGGCTCATGGAGGCCGGCGTGAACGGATTCGGCGCCAATGGCAAGTACAAGCGGCTCATTCAGGTGACCGCGGGCAACATAGCTCACAGTCACCTCTCAATCGCGGGGCATTCGGACTTCTTCCCCGAGGACGCGTTCGGACCGTCCAGCTGTCGTCAAGGGAGCGGCAACCCGATCTATCTGGATCTCGACGGGCTGGACAAGCGAATCGAGACGGACATCCCCGTTGAAGGGGAATCTCGGAGGGTGCGGAAGTTCAGAGATCGGACCTGGGCAAGGGATTTCTTCAAGCACCACGACGTCAAGCCGGGCGATTGGGTGAGTCTCGAACGGCGCGGTGAGCGAGTCTACAGGGTTGCTCTCGCCAGCGACCCGAACGAACCGGCGAGCCGACAGTTTCTGGAGTTCTTCGCCGGGATTGGACTTGTTCGCGTAGGCCTGGAGCGGAGCGGGTGGTCCATCGCCTACGCCAATGACATTGATCCCGACAAACGGGACATGTATGATGCGCACTTCGGCGATGCGAACCAGCACTACGAAGTGGGAGATATCCATGCGTTGGACGTCGACGCCATACCTGACGCCCAGCTCGCCACGGCCTCCTTTCCCTGCACGGATCTCTCGCTGGCCGGAGGCCGAGACGGGTTGAACGGGAAGGGGTCATCGGCCTTCTTCGGCTTCGTCTCCATCCTTGAGCAGATGAATCAGCGCAGACCGCCGTTCGTCCTCCTGGAAAACGTTCTTGGTTTCCTTAATTCCCATGGCGGACAGGATTTCCGCACGGCGATGCTGGCCTTGAATCGGCTCGGATACGCCGTAGACCCGTTTGTGCTGGACGCGAAGTGGTTTGTCCCACAGAGCCGACCCCGGCTCTTTGTGCTGGGCAAGCCCGTGACGACCCGCCGAGAGTCAGAAAATTGGCGGCTGGCCCCGGCCCCCACGCGAATGCGCCCCGCCAGCTTGCTGCAATTCGTACTCTCCAATCCTGATATAGACTGGGACCTGGCGGAGTTGCCAGAGCCCCCTGCACACTCCGACAAGCAACTGGAGCAGGTTCTTGAGAATCTGCCGGCTGATGCGCCCGAATGGTGGAGCAGGGAGCGGACGGAATATCTCTACAACCAGATGAGCCCTAAACACCGGGAGACCGCCGACTGCTGGATGGCGAAACCGCGATGGTCGCACGGAACCGTTTTTCGGCGAGTGCGCCGACAGCCGGACGGGAAAAAGCGCAGCATGGCTGAGTTGCGCTCGGACGGAATCGCCGGCTGCCTCCGCACGCCCAAGGGCGGCAGCGGCAGGCAGATCGTTTTCAGGGCGGGCTACGGAAGGTACGCCGCCAGACTCCTGACGCCGCGGGAATGCGCGCGGCTGATGGGCGCGGACGATTTCCAGATCGATGCCCCGTTAAACCAGGCTCTGTTCGGATTTGGAGACGCTGTCTGTGTTCCAGCCATCAGCTGGATTGCAGACCATTATCTGCACCCGCTTGTTGACAGCATAACGGCAACGGCGTTGGCAGGCGCATAGGAAGGGCGGGAACCGATGGCCTCAGGCGGCGCGATCGAGCGAGCATTCCACACGTGGTACGGATCACTGAAACCTATGAAGCAGTACGGTGGTCGCCCCGCAAAGGGGGTGATTGCGGCCGCGCTGGTCCTGCTGGAGCGGCTTCGGTCGAATCCCACACTGGAGCTCAAGGCGCATTTGACCGAGGGCAAGGCCCAAATGGCAGGGCTCACCGTCTCCTCGCTCAAGAGTATCCTCTCTCGGTTTGGCGAACATCGGCGGTTTCCCAAGGAGGCCGGACGAACGAACAGAGGCAATCCGGGGCATATGGAGCATCTGCTGAAGGCCCTCACGCGTGCTGGTTTTGCTGAGCGGCCCAAGCAGGAGAGGAACCGCTTGATAGACGAGATGCAGGGCTTCCTGGTGCAGACGCTGGACGCTTATTTCCGCGTTGAGCAACTCCAACTCGATTTCGATCCCAGGACGCCTCCTCGCAACATAATCGCCGACATTCTGGCCAAGGCCGGAGAGCGCAACCAAGCTGGCCCCGTTGCACAGCATCTGGTTGGGGCCAAACTCGCTCTGCGTTTCGCCGAGGATGATATAGGCAACTACTCATACAGCGCAGCTGACGATCAGGCTGGCAGAACGGGCGACTACCGTATCGGGGATACGGCATTCCATGTAACGGTCGCGCCCAATCCGGGGCACGTGGATCGCTGCCAGAGGAACCTGACGGAGGGGCTCACGCCGCTGCTCCTTGTGAGTGATGATCGGCTCGAATTCGCCAGAGGCCTGCTGGACATGGCCGGAATAGCCAACAGAGCTTCAGCTGAATCCATCCAGTCTTTTGTCGGTCAGAATCTGTCCGAGCTAGCTGCCTTCGCTCCGCGCCGCTTCGCGGAAACGCTCCGCATGCTCTTGGACGAATACAACAGGCGAGTGGAAGCCGTCGAGACCGATCCGTCGCTGCAGATACAACCGCCAGCCGGACTCGGACCGTCGGATTGATGCGTTGGACCCCTTCACGCCGACAGAGCGAAGTAGAATCATGCGGCTGGTGGGGTCCAAGGACACAAGCCCTGAGCTGGTCGTCCGCAAGCTTCTGTTCTCCCGCGGCTACCGATACCGACTGCACCGCTCAGATCTGCCCGGCAAGCCCGACATCGTGTTCCCGAGCAGACGAAAAGTTATCTTCGTTCACGGATGCTTCTGGCATCGCCATCGCTGCAGGCGCGGGCAACGAACTCCCACTCAGAATCGTCAATACTGGGAAGCCAAGCTGCAGCGCAATGTTGAAAGAGACAAGCGAGTCAAGCGGCAGTTGCATTACATGGGGTGGCGCGTCTGCACGGCCTGGGAATGCCAGACAACGTCGTCCAAACTGCCCCGGCTCCTTCGCCGCCTTGTCGCTTTCCTGGAGAGCTGATTCCGAACCATTGAGGCCGCTCCGGACCGCGCTCAGATCGCCTGCGCCCATTCCAGCTCGTCCGCGACGGCGGCGCCCAACGTGCCGGTCTCGCCAGCGGCCGATCCGCCGTGGGAATGCAGGTCGTTGCGGCGTCGGCGTCTCCCGCAAGTGCGAATCCAGTCCGCTCACCGGCGCGAAAGCTCCTCGTAGCACTGGTTATAGTACAGCGCGGCCTCGACGGGCGTGTTTGGGGGGATGTGGTTCGTCACGTCCATGAAATACCCCGCACACGGCTTGCCGATCGCCATACACCGCTCGACCTCCGCTCGGATCTCGCTCCTGCGGTTCCGCAGAAGGATGCGCGTGTCGGCGTTGCCGAAGATGAAGTGCGTCCGGCCGTACTTGGCGCACAGCCGCTCCAGGTCCGTGAAGATCTCGCACCAGAAGCCGCTGTTCCCGCACGCCGCGATGTCGTCGACGAACTCGTCGTAGTTGCCGTCGCAGACGTAGAGGACCTTCTTCCCGGCTGCGTTGAGCGGCGCCCAGTAGCGGCGGATGTTCGGGAAGACGTACTTGCGGTACCAGTCGGGGTGCAGCGCCGGCCCGGCCGTCCAGACCAGGTCGTCGTGCGAGTAGACCACCGCCGCGTCCGATT